>CAZDWG010000062.1:0-7798 GCA_964509005.1 uncultured Zetaproteobacteria bacterium | reverse complement strand
TGTTCGGTCCGAGCATCAGCGCCATATCATCAATCAGACCCAGTTTGGCGTCTTGCCTTTGCGGAATAAAATCAAAGATCGAGATGGCTTTGTCCGCGGACTGGAGTTTGCCAAGGCGCCGTTCCATGGCGCGCGCTTTGCGCGCATTGTCGGCCATGACCATAATGCTGGATGGTGAAATGTTATGGCGGGCAACCAGGTCTTTGTAGGTACGTACGGACTCGCTGTGCTGGTCGCGCAGGTTGATGGGGTTATAGTCAAAGCGCATTTGTGGTAATAGAAATAATGAGCCAAGGCCCAGCACCAGCGTGCCAATGCGGATACTTCGCTGATATTGGCCAAAGTGTTGGCAAAGACTGGTGAACCATCCCGTAGCTCGCCCGGGGGACGCGGGTATCGGTACATTGCTTGTCCACAGACACAGGAGGGCGGGAAGCAGGGTCAATGTGACGGTCAGGCTGATGAACATGCCAGTGCCGGAAATAATGCCCAATTCGGAGACGCCGGTGTAATCGGTGGGAACGAAGCAGTAAAAACCGACCGCCGTGGTCACGGCGCACAGCACCAGAGAGCCTCCCACATCCCGCACCGCCCGCGACGAGGCGGATACGGGTGGTTCGCCCTTGTTTATCAGCTCCCGGTAGCGCAGGCACAGATGAATCGCATAGTCCACGCCCAGACCGATATAGAGTACAGCGAAGGTGACGGATATCAGGTTTAGATACCCGATAACGAGGGTGGCAAAGAAGGCGGTGAAGGAAAGGCCGACGAGCAGACAAAGCAGAGTGGCTGCCACCAGCCGGAAAGAGCCCAAGCCCACAAAAAGTACGATACCAACCAAAATTAGAGCGAGGGTTCCGGCCATTTTCGCGCCATGGCTTACGCTGATGAGTTCGTCATAAGCCAGTGGGACGCTACCAGTGAGACGGATCCTCAAGCCATGTCTCGCATCAATATGCAGATCTTTGGCAGCGGTGCGGATGGCTCGTATGGCAAGCCGTGCCGCCAGTAGTTTGCCAAAATTCATGTGTGGTTGAATGAGAATGAATTGCTGCCGCTGATCGGATACCTTGCCCTGCCCCTGCATCATCTCTTCCCATGAAAGCTGGTAGCGCCGCTGCTTCATGCTGGCTTGCAGGGCTTCACGGACGTGCATCAAGATCGGCTTGATCTCAACTTCATCACCGCCTTTTACAGCATCCACAGCACTTGCCAGCATGGAAAATAATCCGCGCAGGCTGGGGTCATGGGTGAGTTTTCCAAGAAAGGGCTGAATTTCCGCGAGGTTTTCGCCCATCTGTTCCAGCTTGCCTCGTTTCAGAAACAATAAGGCATGCTCTTCAAGGAAGCGGTTGGCGCGTGGCAAATAGACGGATTTGAATAACGTTGCCCGCTTCCGCAAGCGTTTCGCCAGATGTTTAGCGGCACCGCGCGCGGTTTCCGGTGTTTCTCCATCAATGACCACCAGAATATTGTTCTGGTACTGAGGGAAGTCATGCTCGAAAATTTGGTAGGTCTGGCGGAAGGGGAGATCAGCCGCAAGCATATCGTTGGTGCTGGTATCAAATCTCAGATGCCCGGCTGTGTAATAAAGCGAACCTCCGGTCAGCAAAAGAAATACCATCAGCACCCATCCGGCGCGGCGACAGGTCAAGCCGGACCACCCTGTCATGAACTGCTTTAACGAATTATTCAGTCTCGGGTGCATGGGTTCTGGAAGATTCCGTCAACTTGACCCGCATGGCTCATATTCCGACAGAGGTTTCAGCTTAAATGCCATTGCGGATCTGATTGTTTCGACACAATCCTTAAGGTATGCGTGGCAGCGCGGAAATGCAGCCCCAAGCGGATCATGGCTGGCCATAGCCATGGCTGACCAAGCAATGCGGGGAGAATACGCCATATTTGAATGTCCTTTTCGTCAGACATCGTTTTTACAATGCATGAAGGCAGCGCTTCATTCGCAGTGTCGGCAAGCGTCCGAATGACCATGAACGGAATCCCGGCCTGCCTGGCAACCTGGCCAATGGCGGCGCTTTCCATATCCACGGCAATGGCGCCAGAGCGGCGCGCCAATTGTTCTTTTTCTTCCACGTCCAGGATGACTTTGCTGCTTTCCACCAGTGTATCCTCGTGCCAGGTCAGTGTACCGGATAAATGCTTTGTCCATCGTTTATGCCATAGTTTATCGGTATCAAGTGTTTGACCATCCTCCGTGAAAATGCTGCGTGGAAGTAACAGTTCACCGGGGTGAACTTCTCTTGACAATGCCCCCGCGCATCCCCAGCTCAGAAGGGCTGTAGCACCATGTTCCACGAGCATAGTGGCCGCGCCGCGCGCCGCCCGCGGGCCGACACCGGATATAAAGAGCAACGGTTTTTCAATACGCCCCGATGCTAAAAGAGGCGATGTACGCGATATGTTCCGATATTGATTTGGTCCATTGACCAGACATCTCGCCTCGGCGGGAAGCGCCGCGACAATGCCTGGCCTGTATGATTCACTTTGAATGTTGAAGGTTGCGATATCGGGCTAGCGCCCATAGCGGAAAATATTTATCGTAGCCGTGATATTTCAGATAAAACACACGCGGAAATCCCGGCGCGGTAAATCCAGAGTCCTCCCACAGACCACCCGTTTGTTGGTGTTCAGTCAAATATTGTACGCCCCGCCGTACCTCGCGGCCTTCATATTCACCTGCTTCCATCAGGGCGAGCATAGCCCAGGCGGTCTGGAAGCTTGTGCTGGCCTGACCCTGCCCGGCCAGGTCGGGATGTTCATAGGTGTCGTTACTCTCGCCCCAGCCACCATCCAGATGTTGCATGTTTTTTAGCCAGTTTACGGCGCGTCGGATCATGGGATCGTCGCGACTGATACCGGCATAAAGCAGGCCGGTGATCGCCGACCATGTGCCATAAATATAGTTGGTTCCCCAACGGCCAAACCATGCCCCGTTTGCTTCCTGTTCGCTCTTTAGAAATTTCAGGCAGGCATCCAGAGGTGGCTGATATTTTTTATTCTGCCGGGCAAGGCGTCCCATCACGACGGCCAAACGGGCGCTGACATCGCTGCTTGGAGGATCAAGCAGGGCGCCATGGTCGGCAAAAGGGATATGGTTGAGGTAACTATAGGTATTATTCGAATCGAACGCGGCAAAACCGCCATTTCCGGATTGCATGCCACAGGCCCAGTCCATGGCGCGCAGGATGGCATGCTCGTAGCGCGCATCTTCGGCGCGATCCAGAGCCCACGCCACCATGGCTGTATCATCCAGGTCCGGATAGAAGCTGTTCTCGAACTGGAATGCCCAGCCGCCACCGGCCAACCCGGGATGATTGTCTCGCCAGTCTCCCGGTGCGTCCAGCAATTGTTGCGTTGCCAGCCAATCCAGCCCACGGTACGAAGCGGCGATCGCTTCTTTGGCGCCTGTTTCCTGTAGGGCGAGGCAGGCAATCGCGGAATCCCATATTGGCGAATTGCAGGGCTGGCACCATGCATTCTCATCGGTTTCAATGAGCAGGTCATTCAGTGCCTGTCTGGCCTGTTCGCGCACGGGGTGATCAGCGGCATAACCCATGGCGCCTAGTGCTTCATAGGCATTGACCATGGCTGGAAAGATGGCTCCCAGGCCCCCTTCACCAAGTCGCTTCAGCATCCACGATTCGGTTTTTGTGAGTGCTTTGCGCCGCACCCATGCAGGGATCAACGGCTCAAACAGGCGGATTGTGCGCTCCATTAGCAGGAACGCATGATTGATTCGCGAGCGGACGGGAAAATAATTTTTCTCTTTCCATGCCGGTACGACAAACAGTTCCGGGATGCCCACAGCCCCGGGATTCCTGGCCTGTACGCGCAGGGTGTACAGCACCAGCAGGGGTGCCATGACCGTACGTGACCAATATGAAATTTTACTGATATGAAAGGGGAACCAGCGAGGAAGAAGCATGATTTCGGCAGGCATAAACGGTACGCCGCGCCATGGTATCTGACCGAATTTAGCCAGATCGATGCGCGTGAATACATTGCATCGCGCGGCACCTCCCTGCCCCAAAACAAACTTTTTTGCATGGCTCATGTGATGAGCATCAGGGGGGTCGCCCGCGAGTTTCAAGGCATAATATCCCTTGACCGAGCCACTGATTTCAGATTTGCCGCCATGATAAAGCGGCCAGCCGCCATCATGGTTCTGATGTGAACGCAGATAGTTGGCGAGTTTGGCTTGCAGGGGTTCATCCACTTCATTCATGAAGTGCATCATCAGAATATATTCGGCGGGAATGGTGCAATCCGCCTCCAACTCAAAACTCCAGTAGCCTGGGTCGTGTTGCAATGCCAGCAGGGCGCGGGTAGCCCGATCCACGGCTCGGTTCAGGGTTACGGGATGACCATCCTCAACAATTTCATGAGTTTCGCCAATTTGAGTCTCGCCAATTTGTCGTGTATTTCGGGGCGTAGTGCTGAAGCCTCGTGCTTCGGTAGCCCCACCCCCCATGCCGGAAGCCCTGAATTCCACCTTGTTCCACATGTCTATTCCTTTCCCGCTGTCCGCATGCTGGCTTGTGTAAACGGCAATGACCGCTCCTTTTATCTACCACCCAAATCCTGCAAGTGTTCGCACAGGCATAGCGCAAGTTTAGTCTAGCTACAAGTCCGCGTATAGTCGCATATTTCCTTGGGATTATTACATGGTTGGGGCGCCATCAGGAAGCCATTGGTTTGTCAGGCGTAAGGCGATGCCGAGACCTCCGACCAAACTCGTCCAGTAATATGCGCGCTATGGCGAGGCGTAATTGGGCCACTCAGGAATCTCGTCTTTTACTTTAGGAGCCTGTCGACTTATGGGCAATCTGCTGCGCGGCAGGGAAGCGACTCGCTACGATCTCCATAAGTCCGACAGGCTCCTGGGGCGGTGTTGACTCGAATCCTCGTACATAACCGTATATGCTGCGGCTTTTACGCATTGGTCGCTCTGTCAGGAGAAAGAACAGAGCCTGCGGGCGGCTACGATGGCTCAAACTTGTTTTTGAGGCATTGAAAGGAGTTTTAATGAGTATTCCCCTACGGCAAGTGGTGCAAGTGGGAAGTTATATTGTGCGCCAGAGTTTGCGCGGTCGACAGCGATACCCTCTGGTACTCATGCTGGAGCCGTTGTTCCGTTGTAATCTGGCCTGTTCCGGTTGTGGCAAGATTGATTATCCCGATGATATCCTGAATCAACGCCTGGGTGTGGACGAATGCCTGTCAGCCGTGGATGAATGTGGTGCGCCGGTCGTTTCCATTGCCGGTGGTGAGCCACTGATCCACAAGGAGATGCCGCAAATTATTCAGGGCATGGTCCAGCGCCGAAAATATATCTACCTGTGTACCAATGCCTTGTTGCTGGAAAAGAAGGTGAATGACTACACACCATCGCCATATCTGACCTTTTCCATTCATCTGGACGGTAATCGCGCCCGGCATGACACATCGGTATGCCAGCAAGGGGTGTTTAATCAGGTCGTCAAGGCCATCAAAATGGTGGTAGCAAGGGGTTTTCGGGTCACTGTGAATTGCACCTTCTTTCAGGGTGAAAGTGCTGAAGAGGCCGCTGAGTTTTTCGACTTTGTTATGGGTATGGGCGTAGAAGGTATCAATGTTTCACCGGGGTTTTCCTATGAACATGCGCCAAGGCAGGATGGTTTTCTCCAGCGCCAGGTCACGAAACAGTTGTTCCGTGATATTTTCAAACTTGGGCACAAACGCACAAGAAAAAGTCGTTGGCAATTCAACCAGTCCAGCTTGTTCCTGGATTTTTTAGCTGGCAACCAGACGTACCACTGTACGGCATGGGGGAATCCCACGCGCAATATCTTCGGCTGGCAACGGCCATGTTATCTACTGGTGGACGAAGGCTATGCGCCGAGCTTCAAATCCTTGATGGAGGATACGAACTGGGATGCTTACGGAACCGGGCGCAATCCCAAGTGCGCCAACTGTATGGCCCATTGCGGTTATGAACCCACGGCGGTGAATGATGCCGTGGCGCACCCGCTTAAAGCCCTGTCTGTTGCACTGCGCGGCCCTCGCACCGAGGGCCCGATGGCACCGGAATTGCCGGTCCTATATACGCAGCCCAACGTGATCCCGATCCGTACTGGAGTCGGGAAGGCAACGTCCGGGAATACCGCGCCGGATGAGCAAGAGCGGGCAGCAGTGGAATGATTCGTCGATGATGGCACATATGCGGCTTTATGCCTGGATGTTGCTGCTGTTGTTTCTTTTTGGCATGCAGACCGTGGGAGCGGCGGAGCTGGCGCGGGATTCACAGGGTGCGGTAACGGTGATCAACGCATTTCACGCAGTCTTGCTGTCCACCATGAAACATGCGAAAAGCCTGGGATACAAAGGGCGCTACACACGCCTGGAGCCAACGATCCGGCAAAGCTATGACTTCCCCGAGGTGGTGCGAATCGTGGCCGGGAAATACTGGCGTAATTTGAATTACGCGCAAAAATCGCAATTTATTCACACCTTCTCCCGCCTGGTCATCGCCACTTATGCCCATCGTTTTGACGGCTATTCCGGCGAGTCATTTCAAACCGTTTCCGCACGGGCGTTCCGCCGCGGGCGGATGATTGTGCGCACCGTTCTTATCAAGAAGGATCACACACGGGTACATCTGGATTATCTGTTACACCAGATCAAGGGGCAATGGCGGATTATTAATGTGGTTGCACAGGGAGTCAGTGATCTGGCTTTGAAGCGCGTGGAATATACGGCGGAGCTACGCAAGCATGGATTTGATTCCTTGATGACCAAACTGGAGGGGAAAATCTCGCAGTATAAATGATGTTTTTTTATTTGTTAAATGGCCGCTGATTTGTAATGGTTTGCCATCATTGAGCGTCCAACCAAATCTTGGAAGTGGTGGGAGGAGGAATTCCATGCCGTTAACTATGCAGTCCATGCCTCATTTATGTGGGCAGCACGTCCGCTATCGCGTTGTGCTGCTTGTTGCGTGCGCCCTGTCTATATTCATATTGGCCGGTTGTGCCAGCAATCCTCCCAGGGGCCAGGTCTATGATCCTATCGAGAAGGTAAATCGGGGAACTTTCTGGTTTAATAATCAACTGGATAAGTTTTTACTGAAACCGTTGTCGCAAGGATATGTTGCCGTTGTTCCCCGGAGGGGGCGCATCATGGTCTCCAACTTCTTTGATAATGCGTTGTACATGGATACGATTTTGAATGATTTCCTACAGGGCAAGGGCGCACAGGGCACGTCCGACGTCGGACGTTTTGTCATCAACAGCACACTAGGCATCGGCGGCTTTTTCGATCCCGCGACATCCATGGGTATGGAGAAACATCAGGAAGATTTCGGCCAGACACTTGGTGTTTGGGGTGCGGGCCAGGGAGCTTATCTTGTTTTTCCCGTTTACGGCCCCAGTACAGTACGTGACGCGCCTGGAATTGCCGTCAGTACGGCAACCAGCGCCGTGTTCTGGGCAGGCTTCTTCCTTGCCCCCGCGGCGAGCATTCCGATTTCCATTCTGGCTGCCGCCGACCTGCGTAGCCGCGCCTCGAACGCCATCCGCTTTGTCAATGAATCCGCGCTTGATCCTTATGTGTTCACGCGCGAGGCGTGGGTGCAACACCGAACCTTCCTGATTTATGACGGCAACCCTCCCGAATCGGAAGGCGAGTTCGGAGATGGTGGGTTCGATGAGGAGGATACAGGGGGAAGAGTTTCACCGTAGAGGACTTTAGTCGAGTAGTTCATTCATTACTGAATTTCACCCTCACAGAACCGGACGTG
>CAZDWG010000061.1:0-7808 GCA_964509005.1 uncultured Zetaproteobacteria bacterium | reverse complement strand
GCCATCCGTTTCTGATCATCGGGATGCAATGACAACACTTTGCCTGCCGCATCGGTCTTTTTATCCTTGATAATTTCCCATCTATCACTCCACACGGGAAAATAGAGCCCAAAGCGATGTCCGGGCGCGGCCTGATTCGTATCGCCCATATATTGAGGGACTGCGGCTTGCATCATGTACTCCTTAACCGACATGCCGTAACAGTGCTTCCGGCGCTTCCACAGGCAATACGCCATCTTTATCAGCATCCAGGATGGTGATTTGACCCAGACCGTCTTCTGTTATTCCAGCCACCATATTCCAACCATAGGAGATATCCCGAATAATGGGTTTATCGTTAAAACGGATAAACAGCAGGTCTTCTTTATCATCATAGGTAATTTTCATGTTATTAACTCCCAACGGATCATTACGGTCTTGATCACCAGATTTTCTTCTTGCACTGCGGCAGCACACATCAGATTATCATGACGATGGGAAAATGCATGATAAATCCAGAAATGCTGCTTATCTTTTTCCTTTACGGTTCCATCTTCAATCAACGCCAACAGATCAGCTTGATCGATACCCCGTTCCTGCATGCGTGCGATGGCATGCCGGGTAATCACGACATGGCAATGAAAGCGTTTACTAAACATCTGATCACTCAATCAGCACAGCCAGTATCGGCAAACTGCCGCAACCAACGCAACAGGTGCATGGTTTCTTCGGTAGCCAGCCGGTATTGCTCGCTGCTGGCTTTACCGTGCAGCCATTCCATCGCCTGCCGATAATCCTTCTCCGGCAGGCAACGCGGCCTGTGCAGCCAAGCGAGAATATCGGCGAGCAACAGGTCATGATGATCCCATTTCCCTTCGTGCTTATGTTCTTCACCCTTGGATCGGAGAAATGCCAGCGTCTGCATCAGACCATTGTTCATAATCATGGCTGGCGCGCCTTTGGCTAGATTCTTATAATCACTGTATTTTTTATTAGCATCATCCATCTTCTTTTTTGCTTCTTCCACCCGTTGCCAGGCAAAGGCGGCACGCTGTTGATCCAGATCAGCCATGATTTCCTCCCGTGAATGCAAGCACCACCTGCCCACGACCAGTGGTGGCATCACCGCCCAACTGCACCAGTGTGCCATCCAGTGTGTTCGCCACATGTCCAAGCGCAACATGAGCCTTCATTGCGTCATCTTTGACCCGTTCCACAGTTGCCATTGCTGCGCTGATCAGAATCGATTCCGGCGGCAGATTTTCGGTGTAATGCAAGGAACCAGCTTCAGCTATCCCTGTATCATCCTTAATCTTCACATGGGCTTCCACTACCGTAGATTGTTTCACGAACCATGAGAAATCGGTGTCGGAGAGCAGCACCAGATCAGTTTGCAATTTCTTTTTGAAATAGCTGTAGGCATCGCTATCCGGCAATGCCAATGCCGTCAGCGATTCAGCAGCAGCTTTTAACCCCTCGGCATTGCCATCCATTTTTGCCGCAAACCGCTGGCTCTCCAATAGTAGGTATTGGTTGTCACTAAGCAGTGACGGATTGATCAAACTGGCATGCCCATCTTCTACTTCAGGAAGCTCCCACGCCACGGCCTCTCCACACATGTGCAGCAGCCGTTTGGCGCGTTGCAGACAGAGCGGCGAGGTGGCATAAACAAAGCCGTTTTTCACACTGCGAATCGGAAACGCCACCAACTGAGCATCAGAAAAACTGATGGCGCCGGCATAGTCAGAACTCTTACCTGCCTCCGGCCCGAATATACGGTTGAGCAGGTCGCGGGTCTGCTCTCCATCGCCATTGTTCCATTTGTGCCAGAGATGATGGCGCAATGCCCCTTTCACGCCCGCACCGGCAATCACCGGATGCTCGGTGTGCCGTTCGCGTTGAATCGGGTTATCAATCAACCCGAACGCCTGCCCGGCACCAGCGTGCACTGGTGATGTACAATAGATAAACATCGCTCTGCTTGCTTCAAACATGATTTACTCCTTTTTAGATATGCCAGGATGGCATGTTGTCAAATAATCATCGGCAATCGCTAATAACCGCTTGTCAAAACTCCAGAAAGCGTGGCAATGGTGCGTAATGGCTATGGCAAGATGTAAGGCATCGGGAATGCGTAGGGCAGTATGCTTTCCACGCAAGGTAATCGCTCGATTCCAAACATCTCTGTCGATGGGCAGAAAGTGAACGCTTGGATCTGCAAAATAGGATTCATAGTCAGCTTCCATGGTTTTATACTTTGCACGCCGACATCCCACCAGACATTCCATACGCACCAATTCGCTGATGGCAATGGAGCAGTGTTGCCATTGCTGTTGTTTTAACACACCTACTATTTCAGCAGCCTTTGATGATAGCGATTCCATTAGCCCGATAAGGACACAGCTATCGAGGTAGATCATTGCTAATCCTCCCAGCTATTCCGTTCACTGTTAATATACGCTAAAATTTCATCCATGCTGCGTCGTGGATATCCTTTCTTTTGCACCTGTTCAATAAAGTTTGATAAATGCATAGCGCCTGATTCCTCATCGGAAGGCGGTATGGTGTACAGAACCACGGCTTGTGCTACGCCTGCCGGAACTTCATCGGGAACAATGCCACTCACCCGATGATCCGAAGTGATTTGCACCTTTAATTTCACTGTTGGCATCGCATTTCTCCTAGTATTTCCAGTTTCCTATCATACAATGATTAAACCCTTCCGCCTGACGTGATTTTTCCCGGCAGGTCAGACCGTGCTTTACCCCGTTTTTCAGTTCATCAATATCACCTTGCCAATCATCCAGCCAATAGACACTCCCCGTCGGTGCTACCCGTTGGACAGGTTTAGGGCAGTGGTGAGCTATATCCCAACCACTGATCACTTCAAAACGCGACAGCGCCGCTGAAACCAGCCGCGCGGAGCCGCCACCACAATACCAGCGACCATCATCTTTCATTCCCGGCAACCGCCATCCAGCATCAAAAATGCCCGGACTGCCCAGCACCAAGCGAAAACAGCGGTGCTCGGCAATCTGCTGCCAATCGACTTGCGGCCACGGGCATGGACGAGCACGCACCTCTGCTGCTCGACCATCACCGCCAAAACGAAGCAGGCCATTAAGGGGTAAACGTCCTATCGCGCCCTCAATCACGGCTACAAAACCAACATTCGCAGCCAAATCAATGGCATCGGTGGTATAAATTCGCCCCTGTTCAGCAGTAGCCAAATCGGCATCAAGCGCGATACCCAGCCTTGGATCAGTTTTCCATAGCTTGTCTGCATGAATCAAATCATTCTGATCCAATGGCTTGCCCGCTATGTAGGTGGCGATACCTATGCCATTGAGCCAATAACCGCGTTCCGGCTTGCGCTGCTGGTCAATTTTTAACACAGGTAGGCAAGGCGTTAGCACCTCGCTCACCATACCTTCGGGCAGCGGTTGAGGTTCCAACTGGATGATATCCAAGTTGTTATCACTGTTTTTGAACACCACCACATCAGCAGGCAATGGAAACAACGGCTCGATGTGATCCCACACCCGCCTGGCCAGTCCAAAACGGACAAGGTGAAAGCTGCCCGGCTCTTGTGGTGTGCCGAGCACTGTTGCTAAATTCTCTGGCATCCGGGCATCGCCACTGGCAAACGCCGATGGATTGACACCATGATCCACCAGCATTCGCGAGCGAATGGCGCCAGCGGCAACGGAAGGCCATGGTGGCATCTGCGCCAAGGCATCATCACCGGGACCGCCAAAGAGTTTATTACCGCGCAGATACAACACATCCTGCGGCTCAATCCATAGAGTATCACTCATGGTTTGCCCCCATACGCCCTTCACGCCCCATAAACTCCGCTACCGCCAGAAATCCTTCCAGCCATTGCGTTTCGTTGCCTTTAGCGTAAGTGCATGCAGTATCGGATATTGCACTGGTCATGGTGTTTAACGCTTTCAATATATCCTCATCCTTTTCTTTGTCTTTATGCTTCACTCGCTGTTTCTCGAACTGTCTTTGCAGATTGGCATTCAACATGCGCTCAAAAGCAGCTTCGTCATTTTTGAATAAAGGACGACGCGGCGGCAGGCTTCGCACCCATGCCTGCGCATGGTAGGCGGCGCGGTGGGAGAGGTTTTCGCCACCCAGTGCCTGTGCCAGTTGCTGCAACAGCACAATAGGATGATTCTCTCCTTCTGTTTGGGCAAACCACTTGGCAGTGGTGGTCACGGTGCCGCCACCGCGTTTAAGCACGCGAATCGAGAATGCATCCCGTCCGCCCTCGTTCTTGGCAGTATGCTCCGCTGATCGCAGCTCTTTCAGCACCCGTTGCAGGGGTGCTGTATGATGCGCCAACACCGCGCCCGCTGAAGCAGTGGCTTTTCTTCCCATCAGGCGGATCAGTTGTCCGCGATAGAGTACAAATCCTTTATTAAGATGGATTTCTTCAGGCAGTTGCAGGGGGTCGCCGCCATGTTCGGGCATCGCACCGCTATAGAGCAGCCGTAATAACACCATGCACGAGGTCAACTCCCCTGCTGGAATCATCGCCATCACATCATCGCCACCGGCATAGAGCAGCTTGCCGTTGTGCGCCTCCTCAACCGCAAAACGGGTGAGATGCAGGGCAAAGGCATTGAGGGACGATGAAATAGCAGCATGGCGCGCAGGTGAAACCGGACGATTTTCATTCAGATAGCGTTGCAAATCAGGGTTGCTTTTCGCCTTCTTGTCCGCATCAAATTGAATCTGAGTATGCCAACATTTGCGGTATGTGGTTTGAGTAAAGTCTTCGTTGCCTTGCAACCATGCCCCCATCTTGTCGCCATCCATCAAAATAAAGCCGTAATAGGCTTCGGGGCTATGACCGAGCCATTCCGCAATCTCCCGTTCTACACTATTGCACGTTGTCTCTTCTTCGTCACGCAAACTATCAAGCAACGACGGCAATCTGGCATAATCCTCCAGTCGCCCTTTGCGCTTCAAATCTCTCGCCAGTTTTGCGGGCAAGGCGGTGCGCTCAAGACCTTCAATCCGCTGTCTTAATGATGGAGGAATATCCTTATCAAGATGTGCCAAATCCTGCACCAGTGCCATGGTGTGGGTGGAAATGACAAAGCGGTTCACTTGGGCTTTGCCAGTAATCTCCTTTACATCTTCGGCAAACAGTGTTGGCCACAACCGTTTGAGGGCGCACAAGGCACAAAGCTGCTCCTTGCCCTTGCGCGACCAAGAGGGAGGCAGATTGTGCCACAGCAAGGCCTCACGCTGTTTTGGCGGGTAAAACAGATCATCCTTGTCTGGCGTTAACCACTCGCGTTCACCACATAATGAGCAGCGATAACCCTCTTCAGTCTGCTGGGTAAAGGAACGCAGTGTCTTGGCGGATGCGTTGGCACGCTCCAACAGATCAAACAGTGCCGGGTAGAGCACGCCGCCATTGGGTAGAAAAAAGCGTTGTCCATCCACTTTGATTTCCTGTGACAACAGCTCCCACGCCGTTGTGCCCAAAAACCCAGGTCGTTTGTCACTATCCGGATAAAACTGGCGCAGAGCGGATTCCAACTTCTCCGTATTCAGTGTGGAACCGCTTCCCTCCACCAATGACCATGGCACTGCCAACCAATGAACTTCAGGGAATTCCGATAATTGGCGCTGGAGTTGTTCACGGGCATAGCCCGCCTCGTCCGTACCTGATTTTTCCAACAGTCGAAGCAGGGTAGCCTCGCCCTGATTCATTACCCAATCTCGTACCCGCTGCTCCACAGTTTGCGCCAACGATGCCGAACGATCAGCCGGAACCAGTGCGACAAAACGATTGGGCAGGGTGGCTGCAAACAGCGGATTGCTGTCAGTTGCTCCCTGCATAAAGGGCGGGGTTGGCATCCCCTCTGGCCAACCGCCCAACTCACCTTTTAACCACGCATCCACCATTGGCACGCCGTGCAGTTGCGGAAACAGCAGCGCATCCGGGCCGCACTGTTCACAGATAACTTTCAGCCCCTCCCACACCATACGGGAAAGCAGATGAGAACCTGCCCACAGATCAGATGTGGATCGCGCCTGAGCGATGAATGATTGCACCGGCCCGAAACTCATCACCAGTAGCGCCGGTGTTTGCTGCGCATCTCTGGCCATGGCTCCGGTAAAGGCGGAAGTGAGGTTGAGATGCGCCCAAATGGTGTGATCAGGTACGCGAGTATCGGCAGGTAGCAATTGCCAGAGCAGTTTCAGCCCTTCGGCATCCAGTTCCGGTCCAAAGCGCCAGAACGCGAGTGCGCTTTTTTCCCAGTCCACCGCGCCCGATGGCTGATGCTGTATCAGCCTGTTGAAATGATTGGCGCTGGCCGCTTTGACCTGATGAAAATCGATATCCAGGTGTGTTAAATCAGTGTCTTTTTTTAGATCAACATGATCTCCAGTCAAGGGGTGTACCAATTCTGGCTTATCGGAAAGTTTCACTTGCGCCCAACGGGCAAAACGATTGTTTTCATCCTGTGAAAATTGCGGACGGTCTGCCGCCGATGCCCAGTGATCGGCGCGCTTTACGATTGCCTTCAACGAAGATGGAACACCGTCTGGAAACAGTTGATGCTTCAATGCTCGCACCGTTCCACCCTCATGCCCCAGCGGATCGGTCAGCAACACAAGCGCCTTTTCAGCCGGATCGTGGATGCGGGCAGCAAGCTTGGCCTGCCAGATGTCGTGGCTCATGACGCACCTCCTATTCGGTGCAGTTCTTTGTCCAAAACTTGGTGTGTTTTTTGCCAGATGCGCATTTGATCCGTATGCGAAGGTGGATGATGTAACCTCTTTTTTAAATCTGCTGGAATATCACAAGGCAGGTGAAATATCAGCCCAATATACTTGTTTCTGTGGTATACCACCTTGAAACGCATCTGATTGGACAGCCTCGTCTGATTGCCCCATTCATGCACGGAATGATGCGTCACTGGATAGGCCAGCAGATGTCTATCCTGAAAACCTCCGTTGACATTCAAGTGGGTTCGAAATGCAATTTTTATTTCCGCCAGCCGTTTCATTGCCTGCTGCCAATCATTAAAAGGTTGTGTCTTCCAGATTAGCATCCCTCTATGATCCGAACCAAACGCATGCGGCCAATCCAGCCGCAAACAATTCTCCAATGGGCAGCAGAAACGCGCAACATCCGCCTCCCCGTCCAGCAACCGCGCCATGGAATCAATCCCATCGCCTGCGAAAACTATCGATCCCCAACCATTACGACAGCGGCTGCCAAGCGTGCCAAACCATGCAGCAAGCTGAACGGATTTTTCCAGATTATTCGCGAGAGGGAAGCCAAGCCGCAAGGTATTGGTGTCACCTGGAGCAATCGAATGCGGCATTTTGACCACTGTGCCTTTTCCCTTTTCATAGCCAATGGGGCCATAACCTAGGTACAGTGCTGATCCTACAGGAAATTTCACTTCAGGATGTTTGGCTTTTGCATCTTTCAGATTCTCCTTGAAGCCTCCTTGCTCCCATGCTCCCAATCGTAACCGCACCTTGCTTTGACCCATATTTTTTTCACCCGCCGCACTGCCAAACAGCTCTGCTTCGCGCTGCCGCAATGTGCAGACGTCATAGTTGCAATCTTTGGCAACAACAACGACGCGCCACCACTGGCGCAACAATGCCTTGAACGGCGGCGTGCGCCACTGCCCCTGCTGTTCGGCATTACCAAGAAACGCCGGCGTGACGAACGACACTTTCAATTCCAGCTTCTTCATCCCTCCCCCTCCTCTTTCAACGGCAAGAGCTCATACCTGCCCAGACCCATGGTGGTCATTTTACCGATATGCACCCACTGCCCC
>CAZDWG010000060.1:0-7828 GCA_964509005.1 uncultured Zetaproteobacteria bacterium | reverse complement strand
AGGGTGGCCGTACGGTCGGCGCTGGCGTCGTGACCGAAATTATTAAGTAGGAATCCAGCGATGGGCGGCAGCAGTGAATGTTGCCGCCGCGCGTTGTGTCCTTTGGAGTTTGAGATATGCGTGATGTATTGAGTTTGGCTTGCGAGGCGTGCAAGCGGCGAAATTATACAACGGACAAGAATAAGCGAACAACGACGGAGAAGTTGAAGTTGCGTAAATATTGCCCGTTTTGCCGCAAGCATACCCTGCATACGGAAGCGAAAGTTTAGGAGTTGTAAATAAATAACATGGCCGTTTATACGCCTGAATATGTACCAGATTGTCGTGATGCGATTGAACAAAATATGAGATGTAGTTGTCTCTACATCTCATATTTTGTGATTGAGCAGCGCGTCAAGATGGTGCATAGGCTGGATGGAGAAATGGCCATGTTATTTATTTACAGCTCCTTAGCCTGTTTCCGCGAAGGTTGCAGGTTAGGAAATTTAGAGTGAAGGCCAGTAGCTCAACTGGTAGAGCACCGGTCTCCAAAACCGGGGGTTGGGGGTTCGAGTCCCTCCTGGCCTGCCAGGCTAGATGAGCCGCTAGGTAAAGAGGAATGCATTAGATGAGCCGTATTGCGGGAGCACAGAAGTTTCTACGGGAAGTCCAGGCCGAAGCCAAAAAGGTGGTCTGGCCTGAACGCAAGGAAGCCATGCAATCCACCTTGATGGTGGTGGTCATGGTGATTTTTGTTGCGCTGTTCATGTGGGCTGTGGACAGCACCCTCAGTTGGCTTGTGCAGAAGGTGATTTAATGGACTGGTATGTGGTGCAAGCGTATTCGAACTTCGAGGACAAGGTGATTGAGCGCCTGACGGAGCGTATTGAGAGATCGGGCCTGGGCGGACAGTTTGGCGAGATTATGGTGCCTCGCGAAGAGGTTGTTGAGCTAAAGAATGGCCAAAAGGTAACCAGCCAGCGCAAGTTTTTCCCCGGCTATATTCTGGTTGAGATGGAAATGAATGATGAAACATGGCATGTGGTGAAGGATACGCCCCAGGTTTCCGGGTTTCTGGGTTCAGGCGGTAAGCCGAGGCCCATGCCCGCAAGGGAAGTGGCGGCACTGAAGCGGCAAATTGAAGAAGGTGTGGAACGGCCACGGCCCAAGGTGATGTTTGATGTGGGCGATGCCGTTCGCGTCATGGACGGCCCATTCGCGTCGTTCAACGGCGTGGTTGAAGAGGTTATGGAAGACAAGGCGAAGCTGAAGGTGAGTGTATCTATTTTTGGCAGGCCGACACCCGTGGAACTCGACTTTGTCCAGGTCGAAAAGGGTTAAAAGGAAGAATATATGGCTAAGGAAGTGATGGCTCTCGTAAAATTGCAAGTGCCTGCGGGCAAGGCCAATCCGGCGCCTCCCGTGGGGCCGGCGCTGGGCCAGGCGGGGGTCAATATTATGGAATTCTGCAAAGCATTTAATGCCAAGACGCAGGATGCAGAAGTGGGTATGCCTTTGCCGGTTGTGATCAGCGTATACAAGGATCGCTCGTTTGATTTTATTATCAAAACGCCACCGGCCTCCGTGCTGCTGAAAAAGGCTGCCAAAATACAGAAAGGCAGCGGCGAACCCAACAAGAACAAAGTGGGCAAGGTAACGGGGGCGCAAGTGCGCGAAATCGCCGAAGCCAAGATGCCTGATCTGAATGCCTATAATGTGGAATCCGCGATGCGGATTATTGAAGGTACGGCCCGATCCATGGGCCTGGAAGTGGAGGGTTAAGCGATGGCAAAAGTTTCAAAACGGATGCGTATGGCACGCGAAGCAACACCGAAGTCGGCCATTATGCTTGATGACGCGATCAAGGCTGTATTGGCGCAGCCCGCGGCCAAGTTCGATGAATCGGTGGATGTGGCCGTCAATCTGGGTGTGGATCCCAAACACGCCGAGCAAATCGTGCGCGGGTCGATCAGTATGCCGCACGGTACTGGAAAAACCGTGCGTGTAGCAGTCTTTGCCAAGGGGCCGAAGGCCGACGAAGCGAAAGAGGCTGGCGCTGACGTTGTGGGCGCCGACGACCTGGTGGAGAAGGTTCAGGGTGGATTCATGGACTTCGACCGCGTCGTAGCTACGCCGGATATGATGGCGCAGGTGGGTAAGCTCGGGCGTGTGCTGGGGCCGCGTGGCCTGATGCCGAACCCCAAGCTGGGTACGGTAACCATGGACGTTGCTAAAGCAGTATCAGCGGTGAAGGCGGGTCAGATTGAGGTTCGCACGGATAAGGCCGGCGTGATACATGCGTCAGTGGGGCGGTGTTCATTTGATGCGAGCAAGCTGGAAGAAAACGTACGGTTTCTGGTGGATGAGTTGAACCGGATGAAACCGGCGGCTTCCAAGGGGCGTTATATGCAGCGTATGGTTATTTCTTCCACCATGGGTGCTGGCGTTACCGTCGATGTAGCGAGCTTGTAGAAAAGCCGCCACATCAAAATAAAGAATAACCGCTAACCCTGGTGGAAGGCGGTTTAATCCGGATTATTTATGAATGATTCGGGCTGGAAACGATTCGTCCAAGACTGTAGGTGCCATGGTCGCGAGATCGGATGGTCGCGAGATCGGGCTTAATAGGTAACATCCTGCATAGATGGTGAGCGAGAGCTCCTTCTTGCGGATCGAAAAGAAGGGGGTAGATGTGAATCGAGAAGACAAGCAACGCGCGGTTGATGAAATGCATGCGGCATGGTCGAAAGTGAATGCCGGGGTGGTGACGCACTACCGCGGTCTCTCCGTGGCGGACATGGGTGAGTTGCGCAGTTCATTACGCGCCACCGATATCAGCTTGCAGGTGGTTAAAAATACATTGGCCAAAAGGGCGGCTGAAGGCACGGGTTTTGAGCTGGCGGAAGATCTGTTTACGGGTCCCGTGGCTATAGCTTATGGCAATGACCCCGTCGGGATGGCTAGGGTTCTGTCTGACTTTGCCAAGAAAAACGAGGCGCTGAAGATACTTGGCGGCATACTGGATGGCAAACGTCTGGAGAAAGCCGAGGTTTCGGTGCTGGCGAGTCTGCCGTCGCGTGAAGTTTTGCTGGCCAGGATGCTGGGCAGCATGCAATCGCCATTGTCTGGTTTTGTGCGTACCTTGCATGAGGTTCCGACCGCGTTTGTTCGTGTGCTGGCGGCTGTCCGTGACCAAAAGCAGGTCGCGTAGTCTTCGCTTACACAATCCCCCAAGAAGATAATCAATAACAAAAAGCAAAAGGAGCTAAGAAATGGCAAAAGCATTAACAAAAGAAGATATGATTGAGGCAATTGAAAGCATGACCGTGCTTGAGATGTCTGAACTGGTCAGCGCGCTGGAAGATAAATTTGGTGTTTCCGCGGCTGCCCCGGTGGCTATGGCGGCTGCCCCCACAGGCGACGCGACTGAAGAGGCCGAGGAGCAGACCGAGTTTGATGTGATGCTGACTGCTGTCGGCGACAAGAAGATTCAGGTGATTAAAGCCGTGCGCGAAATCACGGGGTTGGGACTGAAGGATGCCAAGGGTCTGGTGGATGCCGCACCGAAGGCGGTCAAAGAAGGCATCGCCAGTGAAGAGGCTGAGGAAATCAAGACCAGACTGGAAGAGGCGGGAGCAACGGTCGAGTTGAAGTAAGCGCTTTTCTTGTTAAAGCACTGGCCTGGACTATTCATGAATCGCCATGATGATTGCGCCGGGCCTTTGTTCGCTGGCGGATTCCGAGGAGAGAGACCGTGAGCGTGCATACGGACGACCGACGAGGGATTCGGTGCGGACAAAGGAACAAGCAAGGGCATGGCAGTATTTGTGAATAGTCTAGGCTAGTAATAATCGTGCATTTCCCCGGTGGCATCTGGTCACCGGGGGGTGCTTTTTTGCATTTCTGAAACTTTAGCGAGGTTGCAACATGGCAAAACAAAGGTCAGTCAAGCGTATCCGTAAAAACTTTGGGAGCATTCATTCGGTCATTTCCATGCCGAATATGTTACAGCTTCAAACGGACTCCTTTATCGATTTTCTCGGCGTGGGTCAGGGAAAAACGGATATCAATACTTCACGTCTGGCTGGAGTATTCAAGTCTGTGTTCCCGGTCAGGGATTATGCCGGCAATGCCGAACTGGATTTTGTCGATATGGAATACAGGCCGCCTCGCTATGATCTGGATGAGTGTCTGCGGCGTGACCTGACGTATGCGCTACCCGTCAAGGTGAACTTGCGTCTGACTATCTATGAACCCAATCCGGGAAGACACGGCAGCCGTTCCAGCAGCCGTTCCACCAACCGCTCCACGGTCAAGCGCCAGGTACGCGAAGTGCGCGACCAGTCTGTTTATATGGGCGAAATCCCGTTGATGACGGATTACGGATCCTTCATCATTAACGGTACCGAGCGGGCCATTGTGTCTCAGATGCACCGCTCGCCGGGCGTATTCTTTGATCACGATAAGGGTAAGACGCAGGCTTCGGGTAAGTTTTTGTTCAAGGCGCGCATTATCCCTTACCGGGGTTCCTGGCTGGACTTTGAATTTGATGCCAAGGACAAGGTTAATTTTCGTATTGATCTGCGCCGCAAAATGCCGGTCGGTATCCTGCTTAAGGCTCTGGGTTATACTGAGCAGGAAATTCTCGACCGCTTTTATGAGCGCCGTGCGTTCCGTTTCACCAAGAAGGGTCTGCAAATCAAATTTGTTCCTGAACAGTTTTTAGGTAGTCGGGCCTTTGCTGATGTGAATGCGGATGGAAAACAGGTGATTGCCGAGGGTAAAAAAATCACAAAACTGGCTATTAAACGCCTGATAGATGCCAAGGTGGACTGGATTGACGTGCCGGAAGAGGTGGTCATTGGTGAAAGTATCGCTACGCCGGTGCTGGCTGAAGGTGGAGAAATTATTGTCGACACCAATGCCGAGGTGACCGAAGAGATGCTGGAGGCTATACGGACGGCGGGAATTAAAAAGTTCGACTGTCTGTTTATCGATACCTTCCGTTGTGGTCCTTGGCTGTCTGAGACGCTGCGTCTGGACGAGGTGCAGAGCAAGGAAGAGGCGCGGGTAGAAATTTATCGTATGATGCGTCCTGGCGAACCACCGACCGTGGAAACTGCGCGCGCCCTGTTTGAATCCATGTTCCACGATGCGGGCCGTTATGATTTGTCGCGTGTCGGGCGTATGAAACTCAACAGTCGTTTGAATATCAACAATGAAGATGTTCCGCTGGATCAGGGGACGCTGCGCAATGAAGACATCCTGCTAACCCTGGAGATGTTGTTGAAATTGCGAGACGGTATTGGTGAGGTGGACGATATCGACCATCTTGGGAATCGGCGCTTGCGTTCGGTGGGGGAACTATTGCAAAACCAGATTCGCCTGGGTTTGGTACGCATGGAACGCGCTATCCGCGAGCGGCTCAGTTCGGGTGATTTGAATGAGATGATGCCCTCCGATATGGTGAATGCCAAACCGATGATTGGTGCGGTGCGCGAATTCTTCGGTTCTTCGCAGCTTTCCCAGTTCATGGATCAGACCAATCCGCTCTCCGAGGTGACGCACAAGCGTCGCCTGTCCGCGCTGGGTCCGGGAGGATTGTCGCGTGAGCGTGCCGGTTTTGAGGTGCGCGACGTACATCCCACGCACTACGGTCGCATGTGCGCCATCGAAACCCCGGAGGGCCAGAATATCGGCTTGATTAATTCCTTGTCGTGCTTCGCCAAGGTCAACGAGTTTGGTTTCATCGAAACGCCCTACCGCAAGGTGGAACATGGACGTGTGACGGACAAGGTGGAATATCTGTCTGCGATTGCCGAGGCTGGCCACGTGATTGCCCAGGCCAATGCCAGGGTGGATGCCAGTGGAACGTTCACGGTCGATTTCATTCAGTGCCGACAGGATGGTGATTTTATCATGGCCGCACCCGAGGCGATTGATTATATGGATGTATCGCCCAGCCAGGTGATTTCCATTTCCGCGGGTCTGATCCCGTTTCTTGAGCATGATGATGCCAACCGCGCGCTTATGGGCTCCAATATGCAGCGCCAGGCGGTACCGTTGGTTAAGAGTGAGAAGCCTTTGGTTGGCACGGGCATGGAGGCTTCGGTGGCGCGCGATTCCGGCGTGTCCATAGCGGCCTCTCGTGGTGGCATCGTGGAACGTGTGGATGCGAGTCGTATTGTGGTCCGCGTGAATGAGGGCGAGCAGGTTGAAGGCGAGCCGGGTGTAGACATCTACCGTTTGTTCAAATATCGCCGTTCTAACCAAAATACCTGTTTTAATCAGCGTCCATTGGTGAAGGTTGGTCATGTGGTGGAGGAGGGGGACATCATCGCCGATGGTCCCTCCACGGATCAGGGTGAATTATCCCTGGGGCGGAATGTGCTGGTGGCGTTTATGCCCTGGCGCGGCTACAACTTCGAGGATGCCATCGTTATTTCCGAGAAGCTGGTGCGCGAGGATGTTTATACCTCAATCCATATTGAGGAGTTTGAATGTACGGCGCGCCAGACCAAATTGGGCGACGAAGAAATTACGCGGGATATTCCGAATGTGGGTGAGGATGCCTTACGCCATCTGGACGAAGCCGGTATTGCGGTTGTGGGTTCGGAGGTTAAACCGGGCGATATTCTGGTTGGCAAGATCACGCCCAAGGGTGAAACCCAGCTTTCACCGGAGGAAAAACTCCTGCGCGCTATCTTTGGCGAGAAGGCCTCCGATGTGCGCGATACCAGTCTGCGCGTTAAACCGGGCGACGAAGGCGTGGTCGTGAATGTGCAAGTCTTTACCCGCCGCGGCGATGAGAAGGATGAACGCGCCAAAGCCATCGAAGAAACAGATGTTGAGCTGCTCTACCGCGACAAGGAGGAGGAGCGCCGTATTCTGGAAACCAACGTGATTGCGCGGCTTGCAGCCCTGTTCACGGGCAAGAAAGCGGCGAGGGCGAAAGGCCTGAAGAATAACGCGGTTATTACATCCGAGTATCTGGAAGGGCTCAAGCTACGCGACCTGGCCGATATTTCAGCGGATGATGACGAAGTGAACGAGCGGGTCGCGGGTATTCTGGGAAATATGGACAAGGAGCGTGCGCGGCTTGAGAAGCGTTTTGAAGAGAAGGTTGCCAAGGCGCGCGAAGGTTCTGAATTGCAGCCTGGTGTTATCAAGGTGGTCAAGGTGTTCCTGGCGGTGAAACGCAAACTCCAGCCCGGCGACAAGATGGCCGGTCGTCACGGCAACAAGGGTGTTATTTCCATTATCGTGCCTGAGGAAGACATGCCGTACATGGAAGACGGAACGCCGATGGATATTTGCCTGAATCCCCTGGGTGTTCCCTCACGTATGAATATCGGGCAAATCCTCGAAATCCATATGGGTCTTGCCGCGCATGGTCTGGGACAAAGAATTGAAAAGATGATGGGTGATCATGCCACCGGGGATGATCTGAAACATCTGTTGCTCGAAATTTATGAGGGAGATGCGTCGGCGACGGAAAGTATTGGTAAGATGACGCAAACGCAGATCCATGAATTGGCGGCACAGCTTTGCGATGGCGTACCCATGGCAACGCCCGTGTTTGATGGCGCCAAGGAGGGCCATATTCGGGAGATGTTGAAGCTGGCGGGGCTGCCCGAATCGGGTCAGATGCAGCTTTATGACGGAAGAAGCGGGGAACCTTTCGACCATCGGGCGACTATTGGCTATATGTATATGCTGAAGTTGCATCATCTGGTGGACGAAAAAATACATGCACGCTCCACGGGTCCGTATTCGCTGGTAACCCAGCAACCACTGGGCGGCAAGGCGCAATTTGGCGGCCAGCGCTTTGGTGAAATGGAGGTATGGG
>CAZDWG010000059.1:0-7843 GCA_964509005.1 uncultured Zetaproteobacteria bacterium | reverse complement strand
GGGGACAGTTTACTTTCTTCCCCGGCGAAGCCGGAAACCGGAAAAAGTGAAACTGCCCCCTTCTCCCCAATATCTGATCCCGGCACACCGCTTTCGGTGCTGATTGTCGAGGACGAGGATTCAGCCGCTGATCTGATGCGCGTACAATTGGAGGTGGGTGGCTACCGTACCACACGCGCCGCCAGCGCCAAAGAGGCGCTGGAAATACTGGCCACAACGAAGCCCGACCTGATTACGCTGGATATTCTGCTATCCGGCATGGATGGCTGGGATTTTCTTGCCGTACTCAAGAAAGACCAGGCTCTGCTACACATCCCCGTGGTCATCGTCTCCATTGTGGCCAATGAGAAGAAAGGTTTTTCGCTGGGAGCAACGGGAGTATTGCAAAAACCGGTCAGCAAAAAACTTTTGCTTGCATCAATCGCTGCTATCGGCCTTGGCGCGGACGGGCACGTATCGGGCACTGTGCTGGTAGTGGATGATGATCCCAAGGCCGTGGAACTTATCTCCCGGCATCTGGAAAGCAGCGGCGCCCATACCCTACGCGCCTATGGCGGCGCCGAAGCCATCGACATGGCGGTCAAAAAACATCCCGACCTGATTGTACTCGATCTGATGATGCCGGAGGTAACCGGTTTTGATGTCGTGGAGGCGCTCAAGGCTAGCAAGGAAACTGCCCGAACACCGATCATCATCCTGACCGCCAAGGTCATCACCGATGCAGACCGCAAGGCACTGAACGGCGGTGTACTGAGGATTGTTAAAAAAAGTAGATTTAATTACGGTTCATTCATTAACGAAGTGCGCCGCGCGATGGCCAGACTGGCTGATGCAAAAGGCGAGGGGTCGGATATTGAATCACGCGCAGATCGAAAAATGCATCAAGCAGTGCGCGATTCAATATCCGACCCCTCGCCTTTGATGGTGCTGGTTGTCGAGGACAATGCCAGGGAATCAAACCTGTTAAAATGCTACCTGGAGGATGCGGGCTATGCTGTCGTGCAGGCCGGTAGCGGCGCCATAGCCCTAAAGTCAATTCGAGAACGCAAGCCCGACCTGATTACGCTGGATATGATGATGCCGGACATGGACGGCCTGGAGTTCCTGAATGAAAAGGCCAGCCTGCCGGAATGCTTGGACATCCCAGTGTTGATTGTGTCCGGTGTCGATGATGCCAATAAGGGCATGACCCTCGGCGCTAACGCTATCGTCAGAAAGCCGATTAAAAAGCGCGAGTTCCTCAATATCGTTGACTCCCTCGGCGTAAACCAGTCCGCCGATGCAAAACTGTATATCCTGATTGTGGATGATGATCCAAAGGCGGTGAAGATGATCTCCTCCTACTTCGATACCAAAATCTTCCGGATCATCAAAGCCTATGGCGGCGAAGAGGCCATGAGGACAGTGAATCAAAGTATTCCAGATCTGATAGTGCTTGATTTAATGATGCCCGATGTGGATGGTTTCGAGATCCTCCGCCGACTTAAGAAGGAGAAAAGGACGCGAAATATCCCTATCATTGTGCTAACCGCCAGGATTCTAACCCAGGATGAGCGGCAAGAACTGATGCGTCATGTGCAGGCCATTGAGGAAAAAGGCAGCTTCAGCAGAGGTCAGTTCCTGGCCGAAGTCGCCGCTCTGACAAAAGGGGCGAAGTCATGAGTACGTCGATCCGTACCGCCGTCATTGCGAGGCGCGTCCGCGACGACAATCCCCTTCCTCCTGTCATTGCGAGAAGCGTCCGCGACGCGACAATCCCGTTCTCCGTCATTGCGCGGAATGAAATGACCTGTCTGCGTGCATCGCACAGGCAGGCGAAACAATCCCATATTGCGTGTTTTGGGTCGAGATTGCTTCACTGCGTTCGCAATGGCGGACAAGAATCAGACCACGGAGATTGCCACGGTCACGGGCCTCTGGCCCTCGCAATGGCATCAATCCCGGTGGCCAGGAGATAAAAGGACCATGAAAATACTCATTGTTGAAGACAACCCGACCAACATGAAACTCGCTTCCAGTGTACTGGCGAAAACCGATTACAAAACGCTGGAAGCCACGGATGCGGAGACCGGTATCCAGTTGGCCATAAGCGAACTGCCCAATCTCATTCTCATGGATATGCAGTTGCCCGGCATGGATGGCCTGACTGCTACGCGCCTGCTGAAAGGCAACCAAAATACTCGGAAGATCCCGATTATCGCCCTGACCGCATTTGCCATGAAGGGTGATGAGGAGAAGATGCTGAAGGCAGGTTGTGATGGTTATATCGCCAAACCTATCCATTATAGGCAATTCCTGGAAACAGTCGACTCTTTCCTGTCGTCCAGATCATGAGCGCAAAACCCCACAAAATCCTTATCGTTGATGATGAACTCAGGAACCGGACCCAGCTAGCCGCGTACCTGGATACCGAGGGGCATGAGTATCAGGAAGCGGCTGACGGTATGCAGGCCATGGAGATGACGAAAAACTATCAGCCGGACCTGATTTTAATGGATGTCATGATGCCGATCATGGACGGCTTCGAAACGGTTAGAAGGCTAAAGAAAAGCCCTGAAACCAAACACATCCCCATCATTATGCTTACGGTGCTGGGGGACCGCGAATCGCGAATCCATGCCCTGGAGGCTGGTGCCGAGGAGTATTTGACCAAGCCGGTGGATTATCTGGATTTGCAAATACGTATACGCAATCTTCTGCGCCTGAAGGAATTCAGCGATTTTCTGGAAAACCATAATCAAATACTGGAACAGCGCGTGCAGAAGCGTACGCAGGAGCTAAAAGATTCCTTTGTCGAAACCATTTATACGCTGATGCGGGCCGCCGAATACCGCGACGATGAAACCGGCGTACATGTCAGGCGCATCAGCTTTTACGCAAGGAAGCTGGCTGAAACACTTGGTATGGATGAAGCCTTCTGCGAGACCATCTTCTATGCCAGCCCCATGCATGATATCGGCAAGATTGGCGTCCCTGACCGTATCCTGCTAAAGCCCGGTGGGTTTACGCCCGATGAATGGGAGGGCATGAAATCACATACCACCATCGGCGCCGACATCCTGGAAGGTCAGACCTCCCCTTATCTGGTGATGGGCCGTGACATTGCTCTGTCACACCATGAGCGGTGGGACGGTGGCGGCTATCCGCTGGGGATCAAGGGCGAGGCTATTCCACTACCCGCCCGCATCATGCAGATATGCGATGTCTATGATGCACTCAGAAGCAAGCGCCCCTACAAAGCCGCTTTCGATCATGCCAAGACAATGCGGATCATAACCCAAGGCGATGGCCGCACCGAGCCCTCCCATTTTGATCCGAAGGTGTTGACGGCCTTTCAATCATGCGCCGGCGATTTTGAAGAGATTTTCGATACCCATGCGCGGCAATAGTTTTCCATCATTACGAGGAATGAAATGACGAAGCAATCTCCTGATTCCGCACTTGACTGCATTCGCAATGATATGCGGTAAACCCTTGAAGGCATTATCCCTCAGATTACGCATTCTCATTCCTTTAACACTGGCATTGGCGAGCCTGATGGGAGTCTTCCTCACCACGTATTTCTGGCTTCAGCAGCAGGATGAGAAAGTGGAAAGAGCCAACAATGCACGTCTCTTTCAACAGATATGTGAACATCAATTGCGTAGCGATGCAAAACTTATGCGCTCCATCATCGGCCTGTTGATTGAAGGGGGATCGCTGGTTAATTCGGGGAAGCTCAAGGATGCATGGTTGCGCCGGGACAGGGGTACGGTTTTACACATGACCAGGCCATTGTATAAGAAACTCAGGGCTAAATATGATATTACGCACTTTTATTTCACTGATTCTGATCGAACTAATTTTCTCCGTGTGCATCGACCCGACAGACATGGCGACAAGATTAACCGTTTCACCACCATGCTGTCGACAGGGCTTCATCACTACCTGTCATTGCCGCCGCAGACGCAAACGAAGACATCCATGGGGGAGCCCTATTATCTGACCTTGTTTGTTCCCCTGTTGGAAGCCAGCGGCCGCAAGGTGGGCATCATGGCTGTATTGCGCGATAAAACCATGGCGCTTGCGACGGGGCGTAAGCTTGCCACCTGGATAGTCAGCGTCAGCCTAATCATGGGTGCCGGTCTCTGGTGGCTATTTTATGGAATTCTGGGACGGGTCGAAAGGAATATCAATCTTACGCGCCAGAATCTCGCCAGAGAAACCAATAAGCGCGCGACCCTGCAAGCACTCCACATTGCGAAAATTGAAGAGGACAAGAAAAAACTGTCAGACAGCGAAGGACGGTTCGCGACTACGTTTTCCAGCATCGACAATGGTATCATCACAACGGATATGGAAGGCAGGGTGGTGCTGATGAATCGCGTTGCGCAGTCCCTGACAGGCTGGCGTCAGACTGAATCGGAAGGACGCTTATGAAGAGGTCTTCGATATCCACGACAAAACAAATCAAGCGCTTCCCTGCCCCGCCAAGCAAGTGCTACAGCAAGGCAAGGGATTGGAGATTTCCAGCCACGCCGTACTCAACGCCAGGGATGGTGCCATGCGGCCATTGCCGCCAGTGCGACGTCCATTGTGGATGGTCAGGATTGACGGGTGTCGTGATTGTATTTCGTGCTATTACCGAAAGACGTATGGCCGAGGAGGCATTGCGGCGTAACCATGAAGAGTTGCAGGCGCTGGCTCAGGCATCCGGGGATATCATCGGTATCCAGCCTCAAAAGGACATCTATCACATCGTAAGTAAGGCGGTGCGGAACATTTTTAATCTTCGCCTGGCCTGGATAAGCATCATGGACGAAGAAGCCGACAAACTCCTGCCTGTAGCCAGTTGCGGGCCCGCCAGGGAATACCTTTCCGGAATGACAGTGCGTCTGGATTCTTCCACCATGGGAAAAGGACCAGCCGCCATGGCCGTAAAAACCAGGATGCCGCAGGTGGTAAATGACATTGAGCATCATGTTCATTTCAAGCCATGGCGGAAACAGGCAGTACGCGCGGGATTTCGTTCAGGCATGGCATCCCCGCTGATCAACATTAAAAATCAAGTGTTCGGCACCTTGAACCTCTACAGCGATCAACTGAATTTCTTTACCACGAACCGCACGAAAATCATCGAGACTTTTACCCACCAGGCGGCAACCGCCATTGAGAACAATAAGCTTGTGAGTGAATTGGAAACAGCCGTTAGCAAGCGAACCAGCGAGTTGGAATCCGCCAAAAACCAGGCGGAATCGGCCAACAAGGCCAAATCGGCCTTCCTGGCCGCTATGAGCCATGAACTGAGGACGCCGCTGAACTCCATCATTGGCTTTTCCGAACTGGTGGCCGATGGGCTAGCTGGCGATGTCACGGACAAACAGAAGGAATATATGGGCGATGTGCTGGCCAGCAGCCGACATCTGCTATCGCTCATCAATGACATCCTGGATTTATCCAAGGTGGAAGCGGAAAAAATGGAGCTTGACCTCAGAACGTTTGACCTGGCGCAACTTCTCGAAACCTCTATCAGCATGCTCAGGGAAACCGCCATGAAGCATGCGATCCGGCTTGATTCCGATATCCCGAATGATCTCGGCGCTATCACGGCCGATGAACGCAAGCTTAAACAAATCATCTATAATCTACTTTTCAACGCCGTCAAGTTTACGCCGGAAGACGGTTCCGTGCGCCTTCGCGCACGGAAGATGACAAGTGAAGAATCAGAACCAAAAAATAAAGACTCGACCTTCAATGCTCAGGCATCACCACGTAGCGGAGATTTCTTTAAAATTTCCGTTGTCGACACCGGGATTGGTATTTCAACAGAGGACCGGAAGCAGATATTCCGACCCTTCAAGCAACTGGATAGCTCGCTTGCCAGAAAATTTGAGGGGACGGGCCTGGGCCTGGCGCTGTGCAAGCGCATGGTCGAATTGCACGGAGGCAGAATTTGGGTGGAGAGTGAGGAGGGAAAAGGCAGCACCTTCACGTTTTCCCTTCCCCACGAGGCTACAATAGCGCAACGAAGACCGTCCGCGACGGACATCCTCGATCCCGTAACCCGGCTGTTGACATGGGAGCATGCCCAGACACATTTTCCGGTCGTGTTTGCCTTGCACAAAAACAGGGCGATTCGTTGCGGCTTGATACATATCATCATGACCGCCGCAGACCTGCCCCTGGATGAGAATCTGATGGCAGAGAATCTTAAAAAGACACGTCGCAAACGCGAGATTCTCTGCCATGGCAAAGAACAAAACCACTTTTATATGATCGTGCTTGATACCGATGAGAAAAACACAACCAAGACCATGGCCAGAATCAGAAAAACCATTTCGAATGCCGGTTGCGTGGTCCACATGTCAAGCGTGATCTATCCGGACGATGGAGAATCCGTTCAAACGCTACTCGCTAAATTAGAAGGTAGGGCGTCCCCATAACTGGATTCTTAAAAGCTCCAAAGGTGTCATTGCGAGCGTAGCGCGGCAATCTCTAACCCACATTGATATACAATAAGATTGCTTCGTCGTTTCACTCCTCGCAATGACAAATGTAGCCTTTTTACGAAACCTCATAACATGTTGGGTTAACAGAGGTCGAATTCATGGGTGATACCGGCTAGTCTTGCCTGTATGAAAAAGGCTGCCCGCCTGACACCTGAATATATTGACAGCACTGGAGCATTAAATCTCGCCTGTGAACGGTTAAAGAGTGCCAGTGTGCTTTGCGTGGATACCGAATTTCACCGCGAGTCTACCTATTACCCTGAATTCGCGCTCATTCAGGTTGCCTCACGGGATGCCTGTTATCTGATTGATCCTGTTGCCATCCCCGATTTATCCCCACTTTGGGCGTTGATGCGTAATCCGGGCATCCTCAAGGTGTTCCATGCCGTGCGGCAGGATGCGGAAATCATCCTCAAGGAATGCGGGGCGCTGCCATTGCCCTTGTTCGACACCCAGATTGCCGCGGCCCTGCTCGGCTTCGGTTTACAGGTTGGGTTTGGTAATCTGGTACAACGAATACTGAGTAAATCTCTGCCCAAAGCTGAATCCTTTACCGACTGGCTGAGACGCCCCTTGCGTCCGGCACAATTATCCTATGCCGCGGATGATGTCATTTACCTGATGCCGGTCTATCAGCATTTGCGTGAGCAACTACAGGCGCACGGGCGTCTGGCGTGGCTGGATGAGGAACAGGCCACGCTATGTGCCGAGAAAACCTATACGAATGATTCGGAAAACATTTTCTGGCGCGTCAAAGGCGCCAATAAACTAAGGCCCAAACAACTGCCCGTCTTGCGCGAGCTGGCAGCGTGGCGCGAACGGCAGGCGAAGGAAAAGAATATTCCGCGCCGCAGGATTGTGGCCGATGAACCCCTGCTGACCATGGCCCGAAAATCACACCTGACAATTGAACAATTATCTGGCATCAGAGGCTTAAATAACGGCGTAGCGCGGCGTTTCGGTGAGGAGATTTTATCTGCATGGCAACAGGGGCAGCAGTGCCCGGAACCCGAATGGCCGCATCAAAAAACATCAACCCATAACAGCAAAGGCACGGAAATGCGACTGGAATTGCTTTCCGCGCTGGTGCGGCTGCGCGCGGAAGAAGTCAGGATTGCCGCCAATATCCTTGCCAGTAAACAGGATATCTCGGCGCTGGCCTCTTGGGCTAACCACGGTTCCGATGCTTCCCGGGATAAGCTGCCGGACAATCCATGCCTGCACGGCTGGCGAGAGAAATTAATCGGGCAGGATATATTGCGCATGCTTAACGGGGATCTCTGCCTGCGACTGGATGCAACAACAAAAATGCCGATTATCGATGAACTCCCGTGAAAGTCCTTTCTGGTCATTGC
>CAZDWG010000058.1:0-7887 GCA_964509005.1 uncultured Zetaproteobacteria bacterium | reverse complement strand
CGGATTCCCCCCTGTCGCCCAGCTCGCGGCTGATTTCCTCGGCATCCCAGTGCCGGTTGGAGGCGTTAATCAGATCCAGTATGGCCTGACGCTGAATGGTTAGGCGTCTCATAACGAGGAATGATAACTATTATCACTTTTAATGCAATAAGGAAAAATAAGTTGGCGCCATGCGCAGTCCGGGTTAATGTCCTTGCCATCATTCGTAACATAGATTGGAATGTCGCGTTGCAGAATCCAGGTCATATTAAGGGAGTGAAGCATGAAACGTATACAATGGATCGGGATACTTGGTCTTTTTTTATTGGCTCCTCAGGCCCACGCGGATTCGATAACGACATTTGTATTGTACGGCAAGGCTCCCCCGAACATGGACGTCGAGGCCTTCTGGAAGGGTGAGGTGATGGCTGAATCCGATGTGGAGAACGGCCGTTTTGAGCTGGATGTGCCTATGGGGAAAGTTCTGCCCTACCACGAGGGCGACAAGCTTGAGATTGGCATCAACAGCAAGCCGACTGGCGACATGGTTGTCCTTGGCAAGGGTGGCAGCTCACGTAAAATATCCCTGCCGCGCCTGAAATAAGCGTGTAGCATCAGGGCTGCCCTTTACCCACAAATCATGCCACAGAATGGTTCAGACTAAGCCCAGCGCTCGGCGCATGGCTTCCATATGTGACTCGCTTTCCTCTCTGGAGGTCTCCGATTCCGGTTCCCGGTCTACCCACTGCACATGCGCATCTCCTAACTCAGCCAGGAACGGAGAGGGCGATTGAACTTCGAGTTGTCCAAAACGCCGCTTTTTTTTGACATGGCTTAGCGTCAGATAAAAACGCGCGCGGGTGATCGCCACATACATCAGGCGCCGTTCCTCCTCCATGCGCTGCTCCGCCACCGCATTCCTGTGCGGGAAGGAATCTTTCTCCATGCCCACGATATACACATGGTCAAACTCCAGCCCCTTGGCCGCATGCACCGTCATCAACCGCACGGCATCGCCGCTTTCGTCATCCTTGTCCGCGAAGAGGCTCAATCGTTGGATAAAATCATCCAGTTTACCGCCATTCCCGACGTGCGCGACCCACCAGCGGCGCAGTTCATGGATATTCGCCATACGGGAATCCAACGCCCTTTCATCATCAGCCTCGGCTTTTATCGTGGATTCGATCCCTGATTCGGCCAGCAACGCATCAAAGGCATCATCGGCCTCGCCGCATAAAAAATGTTGTTCCAGGCTACCCACCAGATTGGCGAATGCGGCGAATACCGATGCGCGTTGATGTGGAAAATTCTCACGAGCGCATGCTTCCAGCAAGGAAAGGCCATGCTCCCGCGCGAACAGTCCCAATGCGCCCAATGCCTTGTCCCCCAAGCCGCGCCGAGGCCGGGTGATGGCCCGCAAAAATGCCAAATCATCATCGTCATTGGCGACCAGGCGTAACCATGCCAGCACATCGCGTACTTCCGTCCGGTCGAAAAAGGACATGCCGCCACTGACATGATAAGGCGCGCCTTTCCCCCGCAACGCCAATTCCAGTGGCCGCGACTGATACGAAGCACGATAAAGGATACAGAAATCAACCCATTTGCTTTTTGATGTGCCATGCCTCGCTACAATATCCGCCGCCACGCGCTCGGCCTCATCTTCCGGCATCGCCGTCTCCCATATCCGCGGAGGTTTGCCTCGCCCCAGATTGGAATGCAACTGTTTACCCATCCGTTGACTGTTATGACCGATCAGCGTGTTAGCTGTGTGCAAAATAGCGGCAGTGGAACGATAGTTTTCCTCCAGCCTGATGACTGTCAATCCCGGATAGTCCTCATCAAGCCGAAACAAATTGCTGATCTCGGCGCCACGCCAGCCATAGATGGATTGATCATCATCGCCTACAACGGTCAGATTCCCGTCCGATGGCACCAGCAGGCGAAGAAAATCATATTGAATTTGGCTGCTATCCTGATATTCATCCACCAGCATATAACGGCAACGCTCCCGCCAAAGTGCCAGCATGGGCGCATCCTGTTGCAACATCCGAACCGGAAGGATCAGCAAATCATCGAAATCCACCGCGTTCATGCGTGTCAGCAAGTCATCGTAGCGGCTCCGTATCGTCAAAAGACCGGGGTCTACGGACATTGAACCGTGTATCGCCTGATCCATTCCCCTGCCCACACGCGACCCAGGGCTCGGCTCTATCCTTTCGGCAAGCCCGTTCTTCAGTCTGGAGACGCGACTCAGCACCGCATCAACCTGTTTGGCATCGGCGGGCAAACGCATATCCTGCAATACGCTACGCAATGCCGAGCGTTGCTCCGATCCCGCAAACACGGATACATTCGACTTCCTGCCTGCCAGCACGGCGTGTTGGCGCAGCATAGACAGCCCCAGTGCATGAAAGGTGCAGATGCGCAAGGTCTTGCCTGATCCGTCAAGCCGTGTCTTCAGGCGCTGACGCATCTCTTGTGCCGCCTTGTTGGTGAACGTCACTGCCGTAATGGCGCCAGGCGGAACGTCTCGTTCGACCAAAGCCGCAATGCGTTCGGTAATGACGCACGTTTTCCCCGAGCCCGCACCTGCCAGCACCAGCAAGGGACCCTTGCGGTGAAAAACAGCCTGATATTGTTGTGGATTCAGATCGGGCATGAAGGAATGAAAAGTCTTGGCATCACGGTTTTTACCTCTTTTTCGTGGAAAGTCATCACTGTGGACGTGTCAAGCGGCGGGTACGCTCCATTCAGGACTGATGACACCGGCCGAAATGACGCATTTCATTCCGTCCTCCACACTCATATCCATAGGGATGGTATCCTTTTCCGGTACGTACAGTAGAAATCCGGACGTAGGATTCGGTGTGGTCGGGACGAAAACCGCAATTACCTGTTCGCCGGTCCGGTACTGTACTTCCCCCTGATCCACGCCAGTGACGAAGGCCAGCGCAAACAGACCCGGACGCGGATATGCAATCATCACGACACGTCCGAAGGCGTCTTTATTGTCCTGAAATATGGTTTCCAGCACATTTTTAATGGCGCCATATACCGAACGCACCAAAGGAATTCGTCCCACAATATTTTCGCCGAGGCGCACGAACCATCGCCCGATAAAGCTTGCGCCGACCATACCGGTAAGTAACACCACGAGAAGGGTTAACAGCACGCCGAGGCCCGGTATGTGAAAGCCAAGGAGGCCATCAGGCTGGTAGGCTTCCGGGATCAGGCGAAGTATACCGTCCATGCGGCGCACAACGGCCATGAACAGATAAACGGTAACCAGTACGGGGATTAAAAGGACAAGGCCGGTGAAAAACCAGCGTTTGAAATGGGATCGGGCTTTCATGCTATCTCCTCGGATCAGTATCTGATTTCCTGTCGTGGCACATCATGGTGATGACTTCTCGGAAGTCGTCAAAATTGAAGCTGCATGACTTTATATTCTCCGGAGGATATCATGCGGCGCATTCCCGATGGTTCGAAAAGGAGCAGATGATAGCTGATTTTATCCAATCCCTCATCTATATGGTTTTTGCCATTAGCATGATTTCATGTCTGTATGTTGTATTCTGCATGCGGCGCATTCCCGCATTTCTATCCCGACGACCGAAACCGACCGGTTTTTATCCGCCCGTTACCATCCTCAAGCCGCTGTGCGGCATGGATCATGAACTTTATCATAATCTGCGCTCTTTTTGCGAACAGAATTATCCGGATTATCAGATTATCTTCGGTGTACGCCATGCGGATGATGCCGCTGTCGAGGTTGTTAAACGGATTATGTCGGAATTTCCCGGCCTGGATGCATCGCTGGTCGTGGATGACCGAATCCACGGGGCAAACCTCAAAATCAGCAACCTGGTCAATATGCAGGCTGTGGCAAAGCATGATATTCTGGTGATAGCGGACAGCGATATGCGGGTTTCTTCTGATTATCTGTCGGCCATTACAGCGCCATTCAAGGATGGTTCGACCGGTGCCGTGACTTGCCTGTACCGGGCGACGCCCGCCGCGACGCTGGCATCCAGGTTCGGAGCCATGCATATCAATGCCGATTTTCTTCCCTCCGTGCTGGTTGCCACTGCCGTATCAAATGTTCATTTCTGTTTTGGCGCTACCATGGCCGTGCGGCGCGTAGCACTCGATGCCATCGGTGGTCTGCACTCACTGGCGGACGTGCTGGCGGATGATTACCAACTCGGTCAGCGGGTTTCCGATGCCGGATTCACCATTTGCCTATCTGATTATATCGTGGAAAACATCGTGTATGAGCCTGATTTCAAGTCGCTGCTATTGCATGAACTACGCTGGGCGCGAACGGTGCGTGTGTCCAGCCCATGGGGATACGCAGGTTCTGTTCTAACCCATCCATTACCGCTGGCGCTGCTGTTTTTAGCTGTCTCCGGCGGCTCGCTGGCAGGGTTGGCCATGACGGTCATCGCCGTAGTGCTTCGTCTGCGCTTGCGTCATTGCGTACAGCAAAATTTTGGTATTCGCGGCAAGCCCCTGTGTTGCCTGACCCCTTTGCGCGATCTGCTATCGGCGGCAGTGTGGCTTGTTGGTTTCGCGGGGCGGGCCGTGCGCTGGAAGGGCGCCTGTTTCGCCGTGGACCATCGTGGACAATTGCATGCCGTGGAGAAGACGTCTTGATGAAGAAAACCCTTTTTCTCAACCCGCCGTCCTTTGAAGGCTTCGACGGGGGCGCGGGTTCGCGCTATCAGGCCAGACGTGAAATTCGTTCCTTCTGGTATCCCACATGGCTGGCCCAGCCAGCGGCGCTGGTCGATGGAAGTCGCCTGATCGATGCGCCTGCACGCGGGCTTTCCCTAGCCGATATCCTGCCGGTAGTCCGCGATTATGAGCTTGTTATCCTGCATACCAGCACGCCATCCTTTGCCTCCGACGTACGCGTGGCCGAAGCGATGAAGGCGGAGAATCCGGCACTCCGAGTCGGCTTTGTCGGGGCTCATGTGGCTGTTTTGCCGGATGCGTCATTGCAGGCCTCTTCCAGCATTGATTTTGTTGCCCGCGATGAGTTTGATTACACGATTAAAGAGGTGGCGGAGGGTCGGTCGCTGTCGGATATTGCAGGTCTCAGCTATCGCAAGGGCGATCAAATCATCCACAATCCTGAGCGCGCCCTGATTGAAGACATGGACGCACTTCCCTTTGTCACCGAGGTCTACAAACGCGACCTGGTTATTGAGGATTATTTTATTGGCTATTTGCAACACCCCTATATTTCGCTGTACACGGGGCGTGGCTGCAAATCGCATTGCACCTTCTGCCTGTGGCCGCAGACCATTGGTGGACATCGTTACCGTAAGCGTAGCCCCGAGAGTGTCGCCGAGGAGATTGCCCTGGCGCAACGGCACTTTCCGCAGGTGAAGGAGTTTTTCTTCGATGATGATACCTTTACCGATGATTTGCCACGGGCGGAGGAAACGGCCCGTCTGCTTGGGAAGCTCGGCGTAACATGGTCGTGCAACGCTAAGGCCAATGTGCCGTACGACACGCTAAAGATCATGAAGGACAACGGTCTGCGGCTGTTATTGGTGGGTTATGAGTCGGGTAACCAGCAAATTTTACACAATATCAAGAAGGGTATGCGGGTGGAGCGGGCACGCCAGTTTACCCGTGACTGCCACCAGCTTGGCATCGTCATTCATGGCACGTTTATTATCGGGCTTCCCGGCGAAACGCAGGAAACCATTGAAGAAACCATCTGTTTTGCCCGCGAGATCAATCCCCACACCATTCAGGTTTCGCTGGCGGCAGCCTATCCCGGTACCGCCCTGTACCGGCAGGCGCGGGAGAACGGCTGGCTTCGGGATGCGCATCTGATTGCGGATACCGGCGTACAGGTCAGCTCCCTTGAGTACCCCAATCTATCACATGAAGATATTTTCCAGGCTGTTGACCGCTTCTACAAGTGTTTTTATTTCCGCCCTTCCAAGATCGGTGAAATCACATTTGAGATGTTGAAGAGTTGGGATATGACCAAACGCCGGTTGCGTGAAGGGGTCGAATTTTTCCAGTTTTTGTACGGGAGAAAGGACGCGGCTTGAGAAGCCTGATCGTCACGGGTGATGACTTCGGCGTTTCCAGTGAAGTGAACATAGCCATCGAGACCGCGCATATGCGGGGTATTCTTAATACCGCCAGCCTGATGGTAGCGGGTGCTGCGGTGGATGATGCCGTCGCCCGCGCGCGGAATTTGCCGTCCTTGCATGTTGGACTACACTTGGCCGTGACGCGCGCGCCTTCCGTTCTTCCGCCAGACACTATTCCGGCCATCACGGATTCCGTCAGTGGCCGTTTACCGGAGCACCTCGCCGCCGCGGGCGTGCGTTTCTTCTTTCTTCCGTTGGCGCGCCGACAACTCGAATCGGAGATTCGGGCTCAGTTCGAGGCGTTTGCCGCCACGGGGCTTGATCTGGACCATGTCAATGTTCACAACCATATGCATCTTCATCCCGTAGTGCTGGGCCTGATCCTTCAGATCGGGCTGGATTACGGGCTGCGTGCCGTTCGTCTACCGCGCGAACCCGTGCGTTTCAATCTTCGCGGAGCCGGCATGGCCATTTTTCTCGCACCCTGGGTTGCGTTGATACGCTGGCGTTTGCATCGGGCGGGGATGTCGTGCAACGACTGGCTGTTCGGCATGCGTGACAGTGGGCATATGACCTACGAGCGCGTGCTGAGCTCGCTTGCCTGCCTGCCCCCCGGCGTTTCTGAAATATTTTTTCATCCCGCCACGGGCGCATGGGGAGATATGGAGCTGGGAATGGAGGGATACGAGCATGCGGCGGAGCTGGATGCATTAGTCTCATCCGGCATAGCTGGTGAATTAAAGCATCGGGGTATCCGGCTTGTTTCGTTTTCCTCGTTGCGGACGGAGCGCCAGGGATGAAACGGATGCTCATTGTCGGTGTTATTGTCGGCACATCCCTGATGCTGATCATGTTTATTCACAGCGGCGTTACGGATGTCCTGCATGCGGCAATGCGCGTCGGCTGGGTAGGGTTCGGCTTGATGGTGGTGGCGCGGTGCGCCCTGTTTCTTCCATGCGCGCTTGCCTGGTGGGTTCTTTCCTCCCGGAAGATGGGCTTGGGTATTTTTGTGCGGGCAAGCTGGGTGCGTGCCGCGATGGGGGAATTGTTTATCACGCCGCCGCTGGGAAGTGAGGCGGCGGGCATGCGTATCCTGACCAACGGCGGTATGTCCATGGTGGACGCCGCAGCCTGTACGATGGTGGATTTAACACTTGATCTTGGCAGTCAGGTTGTATTCACCATTACCGGCCTGATGCTTCTGACCATCAGCATGCCAGATTTACCATGGCTGTTGCATGGATTGATTGCTTCAGTGTTTGCGGCTGTAGTCATTGTCGGCTTTGCTCTGGTGCAGAAGGGCGGGTTGTTTCACTGGCTGGAGGATCGAATGTCGCGCTGGAGCTCCGGCTGGTTAGGGGCGCTGCGCGTGTCCATGCAGGGCATGCATGAGCGGATTGCCGTTATTTATCATCGTCCGAAGGATTTGCTTGGCTCATTCTTCCTGCAATACGGCGCGTGGATGATCGGCGTGATACCGACATGGATTGCATTATCGTTTCTTGGTCATCCGTTGCCATGGCACCAGGTGATTGCCATGGATGCCATGGTTTTTGCCTTCAGGGGCGCCGCATTCATGGTGCCTGCGGGTATCGGTGTGCAGGAGGGCGCCTATATACTGCTTGGTCAACTCTTCGGGCTGGATGCGGCCAGCGCTCTGGCCCTGTCGCTGGTCAGACGGACGGCGGACTGGCTGGCTACCTTTCCGGCACTGCTCATCTGGCAGGTAAGAGAGGGCAATCGTTTGCGCAAGGATGGCCGGGCTCTCCAGGAATAAACGGAGTCT
>CAZDWG010000057.1:0-7988 GCA_964509005.1 uncultured Zetaproteobacteria bacterium | reverse complement strand
TCTTGAATTTCGTGGAAATACGAGATTGCTTCGTCGTTCCTCCTCGCAATGACAAAACGATGGGTGCTGAGTAGTTACCAATGGAATAACCATTATCTGCGCGCCGCGCCTTGGTCTGACCCATGTGCAAGAGTTCTGTGACGTGATTTGTGGGTAAAGGGCAGGGCTAACCACCCGCAGCCCAGGCGATGAGAACCCGGGCAGACCCCATAACGGGCGGTCCAATCACGTTTTGCAGCACACCCGTCAGCAATAACCCGACAATAATAATAAACCCATAAGGTTCAAGGCGGGACAAGCGCCATGATGCAGGCCCCGGCAACAGACCCACGGCCACTCGTCCGCCATCCAGTGGCGGCAGTGGAATCAAGTTAAATATACACAATACCATATTGATGAGAATAGAAGCCTGGCACATCGTTCCCACGGGATTGGTCAGCCAGAGCATTGATGCCGGGAGCCTGACCATGACATACAGCAAAAGGGTCGAAGCCAGCGCCAGCAGGAGGTTGGTTGCGGGCCCCGCCAGTGCCACCCACACCATATCCTGCTTCGGTCGGTTAAGCTTGCGGAAATTAACCGGCACGGGCTTGGCATAACCAAATAGAAACGGCGAGCCAACGAGAAGCAGCAAAATAGGGACCAGAACTGTACCGACAGGATCAATATGTTTGAGCGGATTGAGCGTCAACCGCCCCATCCAGCGCGCCGTATCATCGCCCAGTTTATCGGCCACCCAGCCATGGGCCACTTCATGCAACACCACGGCGATCACAACTGGAATAGCCCAGATGCTGATACCGTGAATAATAGAGTTCATATCCATGCGGCAATCTTAATCTGCATTATTCACAAATGATACGGCTCCCGCCCAAGGGGTCCACCTCATGCCACGCTACGGTGACACGTTGCCATCCAACGACTGATGCGCTCGCCGGTCAATTTCCAGATGATTTCCATCCGTCTTCTTTGCTCTGCATTTCAATTCGCTGGCAATTTCAGCCACTTCTAGGTGCGAGGAAAATTGTCCCGATGCACAGGGAACAACACCAATAGACAATGATGACAGTGGGAACTCTCTGATTTCTCCGGTTCTGCCCCTGGATGTGATATGTCCATTTTCCACATCCATGGCGTCGTAAAGGGCACGCGACTGTTGGCTAAATTCACGCATAATAACATGCAATAATGCTTCCCAACCACTACGTTGTTCAAGAATGATAACAAAATCGTCGCCACCGATATGGCCGACAAAATCCTCCCTCGACAAAGCTTGCTTGATGATGTTTCCCAACATATAAAGCATGGTATCGCCGCGTTTGTAACCATAGCGATCATTAAAGGCTTTGAAGTTATCCAGATCCGCGTAGCACAGCACAAAACCTTTAGCGTGTTTCAGTCGCTGTGATATTTCATGCTCAATGGACAGGTTGCCGGGAAGCCGGGTTAGGGGATTGGCGTTCATCGCCTGTTCGATGCGGTGTTTCGTCATGTGCTCCAACAGATCATGCACGAATACCATGCCTGCATAACCCTCACTATCTTCAACGATAAGTGGCGTATACATATGCTTATGCGAACGGCTGGTCGCCAACCGGCTGGCGGCTTCAACAGGCATATCCGCCGATACAATCAGTGGTTTCTTCCACATCAGGTTGCGGACGGGCTTGCGGGCATAGAGATCCCGCCCGAAAGGCATGGCGAAACGCCCTAATATAACGTCGCGCCTGACCATGCCGATGACCCGTCCACGCTCTACAACCGGCACAGCAAGCAGGTCGGTATCCTGCTGGAACCTCTGAAACAACATATCCGATACATCATCGGACGAACAGGTGGCGGCCAGATGACTCAGAGAGGCGACCTTTCCAGTCTGCTCTTTACTTTTATCCACTCGACATAACGAATATTCGCCTATATTTTCAGGGATATGACTGTTTGGATGAGCGGACGGTTTCCCCAACAGATACCCCTGAGCCAAATTCAATCCAAGTTTATTCACTTCGCGTAAGACTGCTATGGATTCGATACCCTCAGCAATGACAGTGCAACCAATATGTCCGGCCAAACCGGCAATGGCGCGTGCAAATTCCCGCGCCACCCGATCATCAGCCAGCCTACGGGTAAAATAGAGATCCAGTTTGATATATTCCGGACGTAATTCCGCCATCAACTGTAGATTGGAATATCCCGAGCCCAGGTCATCCAGCGCGATGACGAAACCCATCTTGCGGTAACACGCAATGGCTTTCTTCAAGCTTTCCATATCTCTGATTTGTGCATGCTCCGTCAGTTCAATGACAACCCTGGAATTCGGCAGCCCTGTTTCCTGAATGGTTTGCATTGCAGTACCTTCGCGAAAGACGGAATCCATCAGTGTCTGCGGCTCCATATTAAGAAAGAGACGTTCTTCAGCGCCCATCCGCAAAAATTGTCTGATGGCAGTTTCCCGGCATGCGCATTCAAGTGCAAATAGCTGTTGATTCTCGCGAGCCGTGTCGAACAGCAGTTCCGGCATATGCAGGGGCGAGGACTCTGGCCCCCTGCTCAGCGCCTCGTAGCCGAACACCCGGTTGCTGTTTAAGTCGAAGATGGGCTGGAACAGCGTGCGAATGCGTTTTTCCTGAATGATATGATCCAACTCGTCTGATAGAGAGCCCTCACTTGCCGCTACAGGCTCGTGGTGTAAGGGAGAAATATCCTGTACTGCATCCGCGCTTTGCATACTACCCATGCTCATTGGCCTCCGTTATTGTCAGAATACGCCATGATCTACCCGTCACCTGAAATCGGGAGAACTGACCTCCCTTTGGAGATCCACATGGTCAGGCATAAGATGGCTGAAATGAAGCTATGGTCGGCCTGTGTTGCATACGCTCGATGCGTCCATGGATACCCCTGCCATCATGCCCTGCGGTTCCATTGCGTATAGTATGCGACGATAACATGACATTATTATGACAGTGCTATGGCAACATTATCCCAAGATCCGACATTGACATGCGGCGCATGCCGCAACCCTTTGATTCTCCTCTTCTGCTTGACAGAGCAGAGCACGCATGAAGATTACCCGCCCATGACATTAGCCATCCCCTCCTCCACACTAAACAAGATGTTGAACGCCATGGTCCCCGCAGGCGCGGACGATGCCGACCTGTATCTTCAGCACTCGCAATCCGAATCGCTGGCGCTGGAAGAAGGTCGCGTCAAACATGTATCGAGCAGCACGCATCAGGGTATCGGCGCCCGTGTCGTCAAGGGAGAAGCCGCAGGCCACGCTTATACCGACAGGATGGAACATGCCGCATTGATGGAAGCGGCCACCGCGGCCCGCACCATTGCCGAGGATGAGCAAAATAATGCTCCTGTCGCCATCCATCCGTCCAAACCCGCGCATACCCTGTACCGGTCTGAAAACCCGGCGATGGCGGCTTCCATGCGTGATCGGAAAAGCTTGCTGGAACGGCTGGATGCGCTCGCTCGCGGCATTGATCCACGGGTGGTGCAGGTCTTTGCCAATGTGTCCGCCTCATTCTCGGATATTCATATCATCCGTATGGACGGTACGCACCTGCATGATGCCCGCCCACTGGTACGGCTGAATATTTCCGTCGTCGTCGAACAGGACGGACGACGGGAAACCGGCGGCGCGGGTGGTGGTGGGCGATTCGGTCTGGACCGCATGCTTCAGGGGGAAGAGGCCGAGCGACTAACGCGCGAAGCCGTGCGCATCGCGCTGCTCAATCTGGATGCAATTGCCGCACCGGCAGGTCCGATGCCGGTCGTATTGGGGCCCGGCTGGCCCGGCATCCTGCTCCACGAAGCTATCGGCCATGGTTTAGAGGGCGATTTCAACCGTAAGGGCACATCCGCCTTTGCCGGACGTATCGGTGAGCAGGTCGCGGCGAAGGGTGTCACCGTGGTAGACGATGGCACCATCAAGGAACGACGGGGATCATTGAATTTTGACGATGAAGGCACTGAAACCCATCACACGGTTCTGATCGAGGATGGAACGCTGGTCGGCTATCTACAGGACAAACAGAATGCCCGCCTCATGGGTATGAACCCCACGGGAAATGGCAGGCGGGAGTCTTACGCGCATCCGGTACTGCCGCGCATGACCAACACCTTCATGCTGGCCGGTCAGGATGCTCCGGATGACATTCTGGCATCACTGGAACGTGGCATTTATGCAGTTAATTTCGGCGGTGGCCAGGTGGACATCACCTCTGGAAAATTTGTGTTCACCACATCCGAGGCCTATCTGGTTGAAAACGGCAAGATCAAAGCACCGGTGAAAGGTGCAACCCTGATTGGCGATGGCCCTTCCGTTCTGAAAAAGGTATCCATGATCGGCAATGACCTTCAACTTGATCCCGGTGTCGGCACCTGCGGCAAGGATGGGCAGTCCGTCCCCGTGGGTGTCGGCCTACCCACGATTCGCATTGATGAATTGATTGTGGGAGGAGCGGAATCATGATCAATCACCTTCAGACCCTGTCGCAACGACTGGTTAAAATGGCAAAAACATCCGGCGCATGCGATGCCGATGCCATGGCTGTAGCCGATACGGGTGAATCGGTGCGTGTGCGCAACGGCAAGATTGAATCAGTCGAACGCGAGGATGGGCAGGGCGTAGGTCTACGAGCCTTCGTGGAGCAGACCACAACGCAGGGAATCGGGCTGGCGTTTGCCAGCGCATCCACATCCGACATTTCCGGGGCCGGCCTGAAACTTCTGGTTGAACAGGTGCTGGAGATGGCAAGTATTTCCGAGCCTGATCCCGATGCCGTACCACCCGCGGGTGCGGACCATCCGGATCAGGAATCACTGGATGCATGGGCAGAGGGCCATGCGGCGAATGCATCATGGAACACCAGCGATGCCAAACAGGCGGCCTTGTCCTGCGAGGATGCGGCCCTGTCCTTTTCAGATAAAATCACCAACAGCGAAGGCGCGGAAGCCGGTTTTGGCATGGTGCGCGTCGCCTATGCATCCGCTGACGGTTTTGCCGCAGTGTACGAAAAATCATCGGTCGCATTGAGTGCATCCGTCATTGCCGGTTCCGGAGACGGCATGCAGCGCGACTACGCATGGGATCGGACATGTTCGGCGGAAACCCTGCGCGCGCCCGAGGACATTGGCAGGGAGGCATCGGAGCGCACCCTGCGCAGACTTGGCGCATCAGGCATGGATAGCGGCACCATGACGGTCGTGTTTGAACCCCGCGTGGCTGTTTCCCTGCCCGGCCACCTGGTTTCCGCCATCAACGGACGCGCCGTATTGCAACAACGATCCTTTCTTGCCGATCAAAAGGGAAAACATATTTTCCCCGATTTTGTGCGCATTGTGGATGATCCCGATCACCCGCAAGGGCTGGGGAACCGCCTGTTCGATGGTGAAGGAACGCGCTGCCGCCCCACCACCATCATCGACAGGGGCGTGTTGGGCGGATTCCTGGCTGATCGCTATGCTGCTCGCCGCCTTGGAAGCACGCCCGCGGGCCATGCCAGCCGAGGCCTCACCGGCGATATTTCCATTGGCACATCCAATTTAATTCTGGAAGCGGGAAGCCAGACGGTTGAGGATATATTATGTGAAATCGGAAACGGGTTGTTTATCACGGAACTCATCGGCTTTGGCGTCAATGGCGTTACCGGCGATTATTCAAGAGGTGCATCGGGTTTCCTGATCGAGAACGGGAAAATTTCCCGGCCCGTACAGGAAATCACTATTGCCGGAAACCTGAAGGATATGTTTGCGAACATATCCCATCTCGGCCATGATCTGACATGGTTCGGCGGCAGCGCCGTTCCCACAGTGGCAATCGCGGGCATGACCGTTGCGGGACAGGGATGATTGTTTTCGACGCAGATTAACGCAGATATGACACGACACAGATAAAGCCCGATTATTCCTTCAATCTGCGTTTATCTGTGTTCATCTGCGTCTGATATATGGAGAATGAGATGACATACGATGCATACGGCGTTTGTTTATGCACGCCCATCCATCTGCCTGTGCGTTGCACCTGTCTGCGTGCAACGCACAGGCAGGCGCAGACAGGTGGGCGCTCTGATGACTTCATGAGGAGTCATCATGGTTGACAGTAGTCATAATAATGTCATTATGGTGTCATATACGTATTTTTTTGGAGGTGTTATGCCTGTTACACTATCAATCAAGAATGTTCCGGATGAATATGCGAAGAAACTGCGAGAACGCGCTACCAGACATCACCGCTCCGTACAGGGAGAGTTAATGTCTATTGTTGAAGATGCACTACAAACATCCGAACGGCTTACACCGGAAGCTGTACTACAAAGCATCCGCAACATGGGCTTAAGTTCAGGACGTGAATCAACCGGTATCGTACGAATTGACAGAAATATCCATTAAGGTTGTTGACGCCTCCGCTCTTGGTGCGTTGATTTTCAATGAACCGGATGCGGGACTGGTCGCACAACGCCTCGGCAGTTCAAAACTCGTTGCGCCGACGTTATTCAAATTCGAGATGGCCAGCATATGTCTGAAGAAACTCAGCCGTTATCCTGAGCAGAGAGAGATGATCAGCCAAGCCTTCCGCTTATGGCCAGCGATGGAGATTGAGGAAATCGATGTAGACAGTCATGAAATCGTAGCGCTTGCGGAACATGCAAAGCTGACCGTTTATGATGCGGCATATTTATGGCTGGCGCGGAAACTCGCTGCTGAACTGGTCACGCTTGATACGCAATTGGCCAACGCAGCGATACACCTTTAATAATGCGTGGAGCCAATTGCAAAACTCTGGGTGGATGAGCGGCAATCCCACTTTGAGTCCATTTTTGGGATGGAATGAGGTGCATGGTGGTTCCATGGACCGAAATTCCAGCCCGGAAATGGGCCAAAGTGGGGAAGCTGATCGCCGCTCATGAGTTTTGCAATTGGCTCCGTAGATAAAAGGAATCTAAAATGACATATGATGTGTACGGCGTGGGTAACGCTATTATGGATCTGCAATTGCAATGCGAGGATGCATTCCTCGATTCCATCGGTGTGGAAAAGGGTATGATGACACTGGTGGAGGAAGCGCAGCAGAAATATGTGCTGGAGGCGCTTGCCGAACATGACGTTCACCAGTGCTCGGGCGGATCAGCTACCAACACTATTGTTGGCATTGCCGATTTCGGTGGAAGTACGTCCTATGCCTGCAAAGTCGGAGATGATCAGTTTGGTATGCAATACCAAGCTGAAATGCGCGATCTGGGCGTAACCCTGGCGGTGAACAAAGGCCTCGGGCAAACCGGCAACTGCATCGTGCTGATCACGCCGGATGCCCAACGAACCATGCTGACGCATCTCGGCGTTTCCAGTACCCTGTCCGCCGCAGACATCAATGCCGAAGAAATCGGCAAAGCGCAATATGTCTATGTCGAGGGTTATCTGTTCACCGGCAAATCCACCATGGCGGCGGCACTGAAAACCATTGAACTGGCCAAACAACAGGGTGTCAAAGTGGCACTCACCGTATCCGATCCCTTTCTCATTGATCTGTGCCGGGATAAATTCCGCAAGTTGATTGAGGGTCCCGTGGATTTATTGTTCTGCAATGAACAGGAAGCCAGAGCACTGACCGGCTTTGACGATGCTGTCGAATGTGCCCGTGAAATCCATAAATATACGGAAAACGTAGCACTGACGCTGGGAAGGAAAGGTTCCATCATCATGCATGCGGGTGAAATGATCCCCATCGAAGGTGTCGAGGCGAATGCCGTGGACACCACCGGCGCCGGCGACATGTATGCCGCTGGCGTACTCTACGGCATCACCAATGGTCTTTCCTGGCATCAGGCCGGACATCTTGGCAGCCACGCGGCCGCACAAATCGTAGCTCAGTTGGGCGCACGCTTGCGCCGCCGTTACACCCATGAAGAAATCGAAGCGTTGCTGGGCTAATACAAAATGGATAAAAAATCTATGAATATTCTGTTATATAATGAGTT
>CAZDWG010000056.1:0-7995 GCA_964509005.1 uncultured Zetaproteobacteria bacterium | reverse complement strand
AACGCCGCACGTCCGGTTCTGTGAGGGTGAAATTCAGTAATGAATGAACTACTCGGCTAGGTTGATTTCCCTTTGCGAAACTTTGCGCCCTTCGCGGTAAAAGATTTTAGCACGGAAGTGCTATCAGCTTAGCGCTCATCCTGAAGATGTTGCTCTCCTTTATAGAAGCGCGAGACGATGGCAAAGCCGATGGCGGTGATGAGCATCAATACAGTGAAGAATGCAAAATAGTCCGCACCCGCGAGCTTGCTGCTTCCGTCCGGATTCTCAATGAAGAAATTGACCGCGCTGGTGAACAGGTTTCCCACTGAAATGGAGAGCATAAAAAAGGCCATGACAAACGATTTCATGGTTTTTGGCGCCTGCGTGTAGGAAAACTCCAGACAGGTGATGGAGACCATGACCTCGGCACAGGTCAGAATGACATAGGCCAGCAACTGCCAGCCGATGTGCGGTGTCGTACCGGCATCAATGCGCATCTGAATCCATGTGGAAATGCCGAAGGCCACCACGGTGACAAACATGCCAATGCTGATCTTGCGCAGTTCATTGAGCGGAAAAATACGGTGGATGGCTGGATAAATAATATAGGAAAATGCGGGAATAAGCAGCATCACCAGCAACGGGTTGGCCGCCTGCATTTGCGAGGGGAGCACCTCGAACCCGAATAAATGCCTATCCATATGCTCGGCTTGTAATACCCAACTTGACCCTGTCTGATCAAACAACGCCCAAAATACAGCTACGAACGCATAGATGATACACAACCGACCCAGCGCCTCCAGTCCGGGACCCGAAAACGCTTCACGCACAAAGCCCATGCCCGCAGGTTGAATATGCACAAAGCGGTATCGTCCACTCCAGAAAATAAGCGTGGCGGCCAGCATCAGGATACCGGGGACGGCGAAGGCAACTGAGGGTCCGTACTGTTTAAGCAGCCATGGCGTAGCCAGCATGGAGGCAAACGCCCCCAGATTGATTGAAAAATAGAACCAACTGAAAACCCCCGATAATAAATGTCGATTACTTGTACCGAATTGATCGCCGACATGTGCTGAAACGCAAGGCTTGATGCCACCGGCACCGATGGCAATCAACCCCAGCCCCACGAGTAGCCCGCTTCGCGTGTGGTCCAGGGCCAGGGCAAAATGGCCCAGGCAATAGATAATGGAGAGGATGATAATGGTGCGGTACTTGCCCAATAAGCCGTCTGCAATGAAAGCGCCGATGAGTGGTGTGAAATATACAGCGGCTACAAACAGGTGAAACCAGCCTTTGGCTTCATCCTCTGTCATAAAGTCCGACGTACCATCGGCATTTAACAATGCCTGGGTCATGAATACCACCAGAATGGCGCGCATGCCATAGTAGGAGAAGCGCTCCGCGCCCTCGTTACCGATAATAAACGGGATACCGGACGGCAGGCTTGAAGTGCTTCGCGGGGAGGTACGGTATCGACTCATGCGTGCAGTGTAGAGCAAAAAATAGGTATCCACCGCAAGAGTGCAAGACTTTTAGCCTATTGAGAATACAGGGGGATCATTCTTCCACGCTGATTAACAAACACATCAATAAAAAAGCCAGCAACCGCAAGGGTTACTGGCTTATATTGGACATACTTGGATGTATATTTGGTGCCGAAGACTGGAGTCGAACCAGCACGGGCGTAGCCCACCACCCCCTCAAGATGGCGTGTCTACCAATTCCACCACTTCGGCTATATCGCGAATTTTACAATACTATAAAAAGCTCGGCTAGTTTGCACCCGGTAAGGCCTTGCTATTCTTGCTAACGCCTTTCTTTTTTAACATGGAAGGGTCAAACACGCCCTTGCTACCGGCGTTCGGCAAGGCCTCCTGCTTCACCGGAATTGAGTGGGCAGCTGCCTTTTCCACTACGGAGCCCGCTTGCTGCTGCGAGAAAAAAGCGAGCGTCAGGCTGGTAATCATGAATACCGCCGCCAGACCACCGGTTAGCTTGCCCAGAAAGGAGCCTGAACCGCGGCTTCCGAACAGGGTTTGCGCACCGCCGCCACCAAAGGAGACACCCATATCCGCACCCTGACCACGCTGAATCAGCACCACGCCGATCAGGGCCAGCGCGACCAGAATGTGTAAACTGATAACCAGAGTAGTCATATTCTATTCTCCCACAGCAACGCTGGCAGCCGCCTGAATAATCTTGCTGAACGACTCGGCCTGTAGACTTGCGCCACCAACCAGCGCGCCTTCGACGCCAGGACACGCCATCAGGGAAGCTGTATTGTCCGGTTTGACGCTACCACCGTAAAGCACGCGGCAATCGTGTCCCATGCGGGCCAATTCGCTGTGAATAAAGGCATGCGTTTCAGTCACCTGTTCCGGCGTGGCGGTTAGCCCCGTACCAATGGCCCACACCGGTTCATAGGCAACAGTTAAGGGTGCATCAGTGGGTGCAGCTTCCAGTACGGACAATTGTTCAGCGAGGACGGTATTGGTCTTACCATTTTCACGCTCCTGCAAATGTTCGCCGATGCACAGGATGGGTTCCAGGCCCGCATTCCAGGCCGCGTCAAGTTTTGAATGAACCATATTGTTAGACTCGCCAATAATGTCGCGACGTTCAGAATGCCCGAGGATGACATAATGACAGCCCACATCACGCAGCATCATGGCGCTGATACTGCCGGTAAAGGCGCCGCCCTTTTCAAAATAGACACTTTGTGCTCCCAGGCGTACATCTTTCTGGCGCAGGGATTCAGCCATGCAATACAACAATGTAAATGGCGGCATCAATGCCACCTCCACATGATCCGGAGCAGGATTATCATCCAGCGCATCAATAAATTGCCGGGCATCCTCAAGCAGACCATTCATTTTCCAGTTTCCCGCAATCAAATGGCGCTTGCGGCTGGCAAATTTTGCGGGTTGTCCCACGGCTATTTCCTCCTGCACGCATAGAATTGTCTTAGTCTCGAAAGGTCCGGGATTGTAGAAAACCACGCGAACAAAGCAAGGATTGAATTGTCACTGCCTTGAGTGTTTTACCGAAAAAGGTGCAAAATCGCGTAATGACTAAGGAGCTGTAAATAAATAACATGGCCGTTTATACGCCTGAATATGTGCCAGATTGTCGTGATGCGATTGAACAAAATATGAGATGTAGTTGTCTCTACATCGAATATTTTGTGATTGAGCAGCGCGTCAAGATGGTACATAGGCTGGATGGAGAAATGACCATGTTATTTATTTACAACTCCTAAGGGGAACATCGTAGAAAATGGGAGTCAATGTATTTTCGCGAACTCCGCGTCTATATCTCGCTTCGGGAACTTGGAACCGATCCAGAATGCCAGATTACCGCCAAGCAGTACGACAACGGAAATAACGAGTAACTTGGTGTATTTATGCTCAATGCCAAAGATCGTATTGAACCATGTCGTGTGCCCGGAGGATTCGGTGAAATACAATATGGCTCCCGCCAGAGCCAGCACCAGACTGAATAAATAACTCCACAGTGGAATGTTTTTTTGATTGCCCCACACACAGAAAAAAATCACCGGCGCCAAATACATGGAAGCGGTGCCGGAAACCGCCACGGCGGAAAACAGGTCCTTACTGCCATAAAAAACCATCAACAAACCCGATAGCATGAACCCGATCATAACCAGTCTGCCTGTTTGCAAGTTTGATTGAAGCAGTTGGGAATCGACGGCCACCAGTTTGGCCGCGCTGGACAGAGTGGAATCCAGTGTGGACATCGCTGAAATAATCAATGCCACATCAAACAACAGCATGGGCATATCTCCCAACAGTCGGGTCAATGCCGTGATCATGGCTTCGCCGTGGATCGCATGGGCTCCGGCAAAGACACCCAGCAGCCCAAATGCCAGAATGCACACAATGCTGATCCATGCCGCATAATGGAAACTCTTCCAGGTCGTTTGCCGGTCCGCGATAAATCCGCGGTCCATCATGACGGGGTCATGCATGGGATAGCTCCAGATTTGCAACAATGCAACCACAATCAGCACCGGGCCGGGAGCTGATACATCGAAGGGTTTGAACATTAAGTCGCTGAAACTGAATTGCGCATTGAAGCCGGTGATGGCTATTAATACCACCAATACGACCAGAAACATCAGCATCTGAAAAAAATCGGTGCGCAGGGATGCATGCATGCCGCCCAGTGCTGAATAAGCCAGTACCGCGACGGCAAAAAGAATGATTGACCACATATAGGCATCCGTTCCCGCGACGCCGAACAGGATGCCGATCACCAGCAAATTGGCAAACACCTCGCTGATTAGACGGATGCCGACGACCAAATTATAACTTTGCGCACCCACCCACCCGAACCTGTCCGTTAAAAACGACTGAATGCTGGCATGCCCATGCCGAAAACGAATATGATCCACAATGTGCGCACCCGTCAGGAACGACAAATAATAGGCCGCATAGGCAATGGTTCCCCAAATACCGTAATAAAAACCCAGGATGGCGGTATTCATCAATGATCGGGCAAAGATCCAGGTCGTGACCTGCGAAAGCGTCAAGGTCCACAAGCCCGGCGCCTGGCCCTGGCCGGACATTCCCTTGAAGAAGGAGTGGTACGACCTGGCTGGTGGCGACAACATCAGGCAGCCAACAGAGAAAATCCCCAGAATAATGGATAACGGTATCGTCATGATATGCTCCCGATTTTCAACAAGTTGAGTTCAATATGTTTGATCATATATGCCAGTTCAGGACCAGTTGGAATCCATCCTCGAACGTCGTGCGTTTGCCGGTGCGGTCCGTGACATCCCAGCGCACATACTCGGCGTATATATTGATATTTTTGGTCATGGCTATGGTTATACCCGGCACCCAGAGGTATTGATGGCCCGACGGGTTAGCATCAAAGCCCGCCGACCAGGCGAAGCGATATGTTATCGGGCCATATCTGTATGCCATGCCCGCCAGCAGATCCGTGATGCGATTGCTTGGTCCGCCGGAAACATAGCGTTTTTGATTCAGCACGCCGAAGGATTGATCCACTTCGCCAAAGACCTTGAATCCGCTCCACTTGTAGGTGATATCCGCAGCCCATGCCAACTGGCTGGTATTGTTGCCGCGCGCGGCCGTGTTTTGGATCTCGCCAGCGAGAGTGGAAATGCCCAGTGCCAGTGACGAATCATCGCTCAATTGCCAGGTTGGTACGACGCGGATAACGCCCACGTTGCGTTCGCTGGAGCCGGTGACGCTTTGCGGATTCGCGCCAACCAGCGAGCCGCTAATGTTGGACGGGGCGACAAAATACTGGACGAAGCTGTCCAGCTTGAATGTCTTGGCGGGATGCCATGTATTTTCCCAACTGAACCCATCGTCGGGGGCCAGCTTGAGTCCATCGAAATATTGCACATCGCCCCACCACGTATCGTCCCAGTCGAGTCCGAATCGCTTCCATATCCGCCCGGCCTTGATGCGTCCATGCTGCGTATCCGCGTAACCATAGGCCTCGTAGAACCAATACGTATGGTCAAAAAAGGGACGAAATTTGTCTGCGGTATCGCGGAAGCGAAGTTCCACATGGACACCGACAGACTGGATTATATCGCCATTGAGGGAGACTTGCGGGTCGGCATCCACATACCAGAAATACGTTCCGCGCAAGCCCGGAACGCCGTAGCCTGAAGGTGCCGGACCACCGTTATTGACGTGCAACCAGTTGTACGCGCCAATGCTGATTGGCAGATGATGGTCTTTCTTCCATGCCTGCCAACCCTCAAAGGTCGTATCCCAGGCGTTGTCTGGCCCAAACAGTGCACCGGAAAGCGTTTTACTGTTCCCCAATCGTTTCAGGAAACTATCCGGGGATGATGGCGTGGGCGGGTCATTCTCCGCCAGAGCCGCGGTCGAGTGAAGGACAAGTCCAAGCATCAGAACCCTTGCAATCAATAAGGCCGTACCGTTGATGCGGTGCATCAGGGAGTGCTTGCTCATACGATTCGGACAGCCTGTTTTTCAGATCTGTCTTGATGCAGGTCGTCAAAAGCTAGCTGGCAACAACCGAGGTTAATGGTTCTGGAAGCCGCAAAACCCTCCACGCCGGGAGCCAGTCGGTACAGCATGGCTTTGCTGGAACGGTTGGCGATGACCAGACCCGCATCCCGCAAAACGCACAGATGGTGGGATAATAGACTCTGCTCCACGCTCAGTATCGTCATCAGTTCGCTTACTTTTTTGGGGCCATCCATCAATATTTTTAACGCAGACAAGCGCGTTGGATCCGTCAGTACCTTTAATTTTGAGACACAGAATACGTCCTGCTTCCCGTTATGCGTCGCGAGCATAAAATTCCTCTTTCGTATAAATGAATTAGCGTTCATATAAAGAATACTTCATGTGTCGAACAGGGGTATGAATACTTACATGTTGGTGTAGTAGCGGAAACAGACGCCCTACGCGCGCCCCGTGATACGAATATGCAGACAGTGTTTGGTACCGGTATCAAACGTCATAACGCTTCAGGTGCAAGAATGGTATCGCGCGCCGTGGGCAGCATATCCGGATGATCCGTGGAATAATGCAGGCCACGTGACTCCTTGCGACTTTGCGCCGATTTCACAACCAGTTCGGCGATGAGCGACAGGTTACGCAACTCAATCAAGTCGCGGCCAATGGGATGCAGCCAGTAATACGAGGCGATTTCCTCGCGAATCATGGCCAGCCTGCGTCTGGCTCGTCGCAAACGTTCATCGGAACGGACAATGCCGACATAGTTGGACATGGTGGCGCGGACTTCATCCCAATTTTGCTTGATCTGGATGCGCTCGGTTTCCGGGACGACGCCGCTGGCATCCCATTCGGGCAGGGGTGGGGCGCTCTCACCGGATTGTTCGAGAATGTCCTTGGCGCATAACTCGGCCATGACCAGGCATTCCAACAGCGAATTGCTGGCCAGCCGATTGGCGCCATGCAGTCCGGTGCAGGCGGCTTCGCCAATGACATGCAGACCCTTGATGCCGGTGCTTCCGGCTGTGTTCGTTTGGACGCCGCCGCACATATAATGCGCCGAGGGAACAACGGGCGCGGGTTCCTCGCGTATATCGATGCCGAGCTTCAGGAGACGTCGCATAATGTTGGGAAATCGGGATTCTATTTTTTTTCGCCCGAGAGGCCGGATGTCGAGCAGCATATGATCACTGCCACGTTTCTTCATTTCATGGTCAATGGCGCGGGCGACAATATCGCGCGGCGCGAGTTCCGCGCGTTCATCGTAATCCGGCATGAAGCGCCGACCGGCCCTGTCAGTCAGGATGGCCCCTTCGCCGCGCAGTGCTTCGGTCAATAATTGGGTGGAGCCAAGGGGATGGAACAGACACGTGGGATGGAACTGGATGAATTCCAGATTCATGACCGGACATCCCGCACGCCAGGCCATGGCAATGCCATCGCCCGTGGCGACATGGGGATTGGACGTGTACATGTACACCTTGCCTGCGCCGCCCGTTGCAATCACGGTATTGCGGGCGGACAGGGTGATAACACTACCCTCCGGTGTCAGCACATAAGCACCAAAACAATGGTCCGGCCCCGGACGATAGCTGCCGAGATGTCTGGCGGTAATCACGTCTACGGCCATATGATGGACATAGCAGCTAATATTCGGATTAGCTTGCACGGGACGGAGCAGCGCTTCACCCACCGCGCGGCCCGTGGCGTCCTTGGCATGGGCGATACGCCGATGCGAGTGCGCCGCTTCGCGGGCGAGATGCAAATGTTTGCCCCTGGTGTCGAATGGCGTACCCATGGCCGCAAGTTCCTCAATGATGCGCCCCCCGCGACTAATAATATCGCGTACGGCATCTTCATGGCACAAGCCCGCGCCTGCCCGCAAGGTGTCTGAAATGTGTTCTTCGACGGAATCGTTCGCGCTTGTTACGCCAGCGATACCGCCTTGCGCATACCATGTATTGGACTCGGAAAATATTCCCTTGTTAATGATGGCGACGCGGCCATGCGCCGCCAGTCG
>CAZDWG010000055.1:0-8044 GCA_964509005.1 uncultured Zetaproteobacteria bacterium | reverse complement strand
GAAACAGGCCATCAATACATAGGTCTTGCGGAAAGCCATCCATTCCCGCGCACGCCCCATCCATCCCAGCGACAAGGTGGTATAGAGTTTCTTGCGCCAACCTTTTGCATTATCCCGGCAAATGGCCAGATCAGGAATCATGCCAATGTACAGGAACAATGCTGAACTGGTGGCATACGTGGTAATCGCGGCGGCGTCCCACAATAACGGCGAACGAAAATTCGGCCAGATCGTACGCTCGTCCGGGTAGGGAAGCACCCAGTACATATCCCACACGCGACCCAAATGAATGACCGGAAAAATGGCAGCGGTAAGAATGGAGAACAGGGTCATGGCTTCGGCAAACCTGTAGATTGGCTTGCGCCAGTCCGCCTTGGTCAGCAAAAGAATGGCGGAAAGCAAGGTGCCGGAGTGGCTCATGCCAATCCAGAAAATAAAGTTGGAGATGTATAGCTGCCAGAAGTGCGGCCTATTCATCAGGGCGACACCCAGCCCCTCCTTATACTGGTAGGCCTCGGCGATGGCACCGCACAACACCAGAAGGGCGCATATGACAAGGACTATCCAAAATAATGGCCTAGGGCTCTCAAGGCTGCTCAATACATCCTTGTTTATTTTTGCCCATTCGATGTCTCTCATGGTGTAGTCGGTCATCTGGCGTATCCCCTCTTTAACCCTTTATTGCACCTTTATTACAAGGCCGCGCATGCGCAACCTTGCACCGTCAACCCCTGCCAAAAAAAATCAGGCTTCAGTATCCCGAACACGATCCAAGTACATAATACACGGTTCCACATTGAGTTCTTCAAATATTCGATAGCCGCGAGAACCTTCATTATCCTGCTCATGACGGTTCAGTTCAACGTCATGGTCTACCCAGAGCATCTTCACCTTGCTGTTCTTATCCTTGAGATTACCGAAGACAATCGCCTCCGTCGGACAACTCTGCTGGCAGGCGGTCTGGAATGAACCGTCCTTTACATAATTCGGATGTCCTTCATTCTCGGCGGCATTCTTGGCCGCCCGCTGACGCTGCACGCAGAAGGTGCACTTCTCCATGATGCCCTTGTCGCGCACGGAAAGATCCGGATTCAACTGCATCTCCAGCGGGTGTGGCAAATCCTTCCAGAAATTAAAGAAGTTGAAATATCTCACCTTGTACGGGCAGTTGTTGCCACAATAACGCGAGCCCACGCAACGGTTATACACCTGCGCATTTAAGCCGTCCGGTGTGTGGTATGTGGCAGCCACAGGACAGACCGGCTCACACGGCGCGTGGTTGCACTGTTGACACAGCATGGGAAGATAGTGCGCGCCACGTTCTGGATATTCGTCCTTCTTGATGTCGATATCGGCATCGCCATCGGTCTCTCCCCAATAACGTTCAATGCGCATCCAGTGCATGGCATGACCACGCCCGTAGTGATATTCACCCACCACGGGGAGGTTATTCTCCGCGTAACATGCCGTGACGCAGGCACCGCAACCAATGCACTTGTTGAGATCAATAGACATCCCCCACATGTAAGGAGCATCTTTATAGTAGTCCCGCGAACGTAAACGGGACCAGTTTTCAAGCATGCGTTTTAGAGCCATCGCTTAAGCCTCCTCTTCCGTGCGGTCAAATTCTTTGGTGGTAACGGTTCTGACCAGTGTGCGCCCGGCCTGAATGCTTGTATTACTCTCCAACACCAGTTTTCCATGCGCCAGGGTGACGAGCGCCCCTCTGTCCGCAACCTTGACCACCTTCACATCCGTGGCATAGGTAGCCAACTCGCCCGTTTTTCCGTCAAACTTCGGCGCCAATATCTTGTACGGATTAACGCCCCGTCCCTTGGCATAGCGGCCATATTCCGTATGTCCCTGCCCCAAGGGGATGGCGACGGCATCCTTATGAATGCCCGGAAATACCACCACCTTGACTCGCAATGAGCCTGCTGAAGATGTCACGCTGACCACGGCGCCTGTAATCACATCAAGTTTCTTCGCCGTCTCCGGGTGAATCTCGATCCACGAATCCCATACCACCTCGGCCAATTGATCCGGCAACTCCTGTAGCCACGGAAGATTCGCGTGCCGACCATCCCATAAGCCAAGACGCGCCGACGGAATGAGACGGAATGGATATTGTCCATTCCTGTTTGGTGCATCCGGCAAACGCACGGGTGCCACCTTGGCCACAATCGCCACAGGCTTATCAACCTTCATATGCACAAACCCGGTTGCGAGAATACCTTGTTTGAAGCCTTCTTCGGGTGTTTGCCCGCCGACGGTCGGTTTGGGAGGGTTCACCAGCGCCGGTTGCATAGCCATCAGAGCGCCCATCACATAGGACTCATAATTTTTCCAGTGCTTGAACTTGGTGTCTACATTCCCAAGTACGCCAAGCAGCAAATCACCGAAACTTCGCGTACTGCTACTGCCAAAAACCCGGTTCATGACTGGCTGTTGCAAACCCAGATAGCCGTCATTCTCCGCATAGGCCGGCATCGCTGTATTCCATTCTTCCAGATAGGAATCAATCGGCAGCACTAGATCGCAGGCCATCGTTGTTTCATCCGGAAACATGGAGAACGAGATACGGGTCTTCGCCTTGGCAAAGGCCTTATCAGCCTTCATAAAGTCCGGCGCCTGATACAAGGGGTTGCTGCCAAACACAACAGCCGTATCAAAGCGATCATTACTCAATCCATCCAGAAATCCTTTAAGCTGCGCCCATCCACCCATACGCGGCATCAAATCCGGAAAGGGAGGTTTGGATCGAGGCAAGATAGTCTTGCCTACATTACCAAGCATCACGTTGAGCAGTAAAATAGCGTTGGCGGTTTCCGACCCGTACGTCACCCCTTCCGCGCTGGGGCCGGACAGCACCATGCTTGGCGAATGGCTTTCCAGTAAATGGTGCAGATGATGAATGCGATCTACGGCAACACCCGTTACGCTGGAAACAGAATCAATATCGACATCCTTGAGTGATGCAATCACATCCGGTGAAACCCGCCCGGCATATTCAGCATCCAGAGCCAGCAAGGAAGCCAGAGCCATGGCCAGATAACCCTCCGTGCCCGGGCGAATCCCGATCCAGCGATCCGCATTGGCGCCCGTCAACGTCATTTTTGATTCGATCTGGACCAGCGTTCCGCGCGGTGCATTGCGAAAACCCGCATAGCGAGTCGTAAATGGTACAGGAGACATCCATGTGCCAAGAAAATCAGCGCCAAAGGAGACAATCAGCTTCGCCTTATCAAAATCCAGCCTTGGCATCGCCACGCCAAACATGGCCTCATTGGCAGCATGCCCCACGGATGGCGGCAGGGTATCGAATACAAAATGATTTTTAGAGCCAATGGCCTCAAGATAGGCCTTGATCAGCGCCGCATGATGACCACTGATCGCACCGCTCAACCATGCCAGATTCGCATTGCGTCGACCTAGCGATTTCCTGAGGACATTATCCGCCTCATCCCACGACACCTCAATAAGTTTTCCACCCTTGCGCACCATCGGCTTGGTGAGACGATCAGGATTGTAATGTGCCTGAAGTCCGGCCTGACCCATGGGGCAAAGGCGCCCACGATTCAATTCCGATGTGGGATTTCCCTCCAACTTCAGCACGCGACCTTCACGAATGCGGGCGTGAATACCGCAACCCGCCGGACACTGGCGGCAGGTGGATGCGTAATATATCTCGATACCGGGGCGCACAAAATCCTGGGGGTCAACATTCGGCTCCACCTTTTCCTTGCGAACCTCGATATCCACCTCATTAATGATATCCGTATTACCGCATCCGCTGAGGACAAGCGCCCCTCCAGCACCGCTGAGCCCCATCGCTTTAAGGAATGCACGCCGACTCCAACTGCTATCCTGTTTGCTGCTCACTTTATCTTGGCTCATCGTCAAATCTCCTTGAGTACCGGCAACTAGATGTGGCATTTCCAGCAGTCATGCGGAGCATGCACCAGATGGTCGCGCACTTTCTTCGGCAATCGTTCCGAGAGCCTGTCAATCTGCGATAACGTCATGGTTACGGGGTGTTCCGGGTCCAGCACGGCTGGCTGTGGATCTGCCACCTGCATGATCGGCTTGTCAGTTGCCGCAACCGGAATCATCCAGTTTTTGGCAGGAAAAGGCTTACCAATATCCGAGGTTCCCTGGAATTGTTTGTGGCAACTCAGGCACCAGCCCATGGTCAAAGGTCGGATCTTGCGGTCAACCGTAAATGTTTTAACATCGCCATGGCACATACCGCACACCTGTTGCGTGGGGCGGCCATCCTTGAAAATAAAACGCTGAATATGACGCTCATGTGTGAAATGCACAAAATCCGGCAGATCGTGAACCTTGAGCCACGGGATGGGCTTCTTTTGTTTCCAGTATGAAAATAGTTTCTTAATACGGGAATTATTGCGCACTGCGGGGATATGCAGGTGGCAGCCAATACATTTCGCTACCGGAGGAATGCCAGAAACCTCGCTACGGCGTGCATAGGTATGGCAATACATACAGTTAATCTTGAACTTGCCTGCATGTATAAAATGTGGGAATAAGATCGGCTGCGGCGCATCACTGACATCATCCGCCCATGCGCCAACGGGAAGCATAAAACCCATGGCAAGCAACAATAACATATGCCCAAACTTCAATGACCAAGGCACCTTCACTCTTTGCCACATACTGGAACCCCCTCCCCTTACATGTTAAAACACCGACTATTGCATGGTGCCTACTTCAACAGGAACGGATGCTTACCCCATCAAAAGACATCCATGACTGAAAAATCGCGCAGACGAGCAAGCATAGCCTTTCCGTAAATAGTATTACACCCCTAAAAAACTGCGGGAATTCTTTGTGCGCCTCCGTTTGCTACCCGCCGAGTCGCTCATGAATGACGCTCGCCAGCCCCGTCGGCCAGAGCACGCAACCCGGCTATCGCAACGGCATAGTCCGGCTTGCCATACACCGCAGAACCCGCGACAAACGTATCAGCACCCGCGGCAGCCACTTCCGCCATGGTCTCCGCGTTGACGCCACCATCCACTTCCAGGCGCGCATCACACCCCGCATCATCCAGCATCTTGCGCGCCCGACGAATCTTGTCGGTCACCGCATGGATATATTTCTGCCCGCCATAGCCGGGATTGACGCTCATCAGCAACACCAGGTCCACGCAGTGCAGCACATGCCGGATTGTGGATACCGGCGTAGCCGGATTTAAGCTCACACCCGCTTTTTTACCAAAGGAGCGAATGAACTGGAGGCTGCGCTCAAGATGGGGACTAACCTCCTGATGCACGGTAATATAATCCGCGCCCGCTCTGACAAACGCCTCGACCTGAGTATCCGGATGATTCACCATCAGGTGGACATCAATCGGTTTTTCCGTATGTGGACGAATAGCCTTACAGACATTGTCGCCAATGGTAATCGGCGGCACGAAGGAGCCATCCATCACATCGAAGTGAATCCAGTCACAACCTCCATGGTCAATGGCGCGTATTTCAGCGCCCAAATCGGCAAAATCAGCGGACAGGATAGAAGGAGCAATCACGGTGCTTTTTTTCATGGGGCGTATTTATACATACATCATGCCTATTCGTCCAGTTCCGATAACCATTTCGCTACGCTTGCAATCTGCTCACGACTCAAGGGTCCATTCTTCTTTCTTGAGAACGAAGGCATTTGTCGCTCTAACCCTTTGTCTAGCACTGAGACCATGAAGGCCGCATTACGCCCTCGCAAGGATGGCGCATAAGCGCCTTTGCCTGCCTTGCCATGACACATAACGCACACCGCCTTGTAGATTGATCCCCCTGCCACTTTCCCTTTTGCGGGGTCAAAATGGCAGGATGCGCATTTTCCGGAGAAAATACCCTTACCCCGCACCGCGCCCATGTGCGGATTGGATTTTACACGTAATGTCAGCCATGCTTGCGTTCTCCGACCTTGACTATCGATCACGGTAATCCTTTTCTTAACCCGTCCGCGTTTGGCCGTGGTATCCACCCGCACATGGAGCGGCGTAAATGTGCCGGGCGGCAGCTCCCTTGTTTCCGGACTGGCGGTCGTACAACCACAAGAGCTTGTCACTTTCTCCACATGCACGGGAAACGCTCCCGTGTTCCGCAAAATCAGTGTGGTTCTGGCTTCCTTCCCCTCCATCACCTCGCCCATATCCATTTCAACAGGCTGAATCACCAGCGGCACATCACCGGCATGGACAACCATCTTTGACGTATCGGATGGCGGAATACAAGCCGAAAACCCAGCCATGAACATCAGGGAAAGAAAAAGGACGATTCTTTTCATCACTTCCTCGCAAGCCAGGGGCGTAGTGCTTCAGGCACGGAACACCGACCCTGCATCATCGCCAACAGTTCGTCCTGTTCGCAATTCAACAGCCCGTCCAGCGCACTGCTGAATTCCTCATCATGGTTTCCCAGTACAGGTTCCAGACACGACAGCCAGGTATCCAGTTCCAGCATACCCTGCCGTTTGAGCCGATAACGCAGTTTTCGGATATTCACCTCAGCGTCATCCACAATCAGCCGCCTTTCTCCAGCATCCTGGGTAACATGCGACACTTTGCTCATAGCCATTCAAATCGTCCTTATAGGTGGCTTCAAACAGATTTTTCTGCACGATCTGACCATCATCACGCCGTAGTTCCTGGCCGTTTGGCGGGCGCTGTGTTGTCATTTCATCGGGCATGACCCAGTTGTGCCTATCCGTGCGTAGCCTGAACTGTATACACCCCGCCGTCACATCTGCCATAAAGATGGTTTCGGCCAGCCGGTCCCGTTCATGGCTCAAGTGGGCGCGCAATGTTTCCAGAACAAGATGTCCAACAGATCCCAGCCTCTCACCCTTGATCTCGCGCCTGCTTAACTGATTGACGAGTCTATCCACATACACACGCGCCACCCACGGATTGGGCACGATGTCGCTGATTGAACGCACCACATACACGGGGTCAAATTTCTCCTGAATCTTGTCTCGTCCCAATTCAAATGCCTCAACGAAGCCCTCCGCATCCGGTTCCCTCGCCAGACCCACCTGCACAATCTGTATTTCGTGATCCTGTGCCATTTCTGGAATCAGCGACGCCAGCCCATTCAAATTCACCTGATCCCAGTCGATGCGATAGAGAATATCCCGTTCGTAATCCAGTGGCCGAACCGAATCGCCCTCCACCCGGTTGACGATGGGCAGATAAATCTTGAGTCGACGATAAGGCCCCCTGCGCGTCAATAGCCGTGGAGCATCATCCCCATTTCCACCGCCTCCCCCATCGCGGATCCGATCTGCCAGATCGGACATGCCGTCCTGTTCCAACCCCTTCTTGATGGCGTCGACTACATCCCGCGTCGTGGCATGGAAACACAACACATAAGCAAAGGGGCAATCCCAGCCCTCCTGTAACGCCTGTCTGGTAATAATAAACCGGATCTGATTGGTTGGACTGAGCAAATCTAGATTCTCCGGCTCTTTGAGGTCGTTCTTCTCCGATGTCTTGATAGCAATCTGCTGTTCGCTGATACCAAGGGTTAGTAGATACTCCCGCACATCCTCGGCATGAATGAATCCGGCCTCCCGCTGATCGCCCCCCGTTCTTTCCACCTGCACGCCTGAATTATTCATAAAAAGGGGTGAACCTCTCGTAACCCATTGATATAATGGCGACTCTCAAATCTAAGCTTCGGACGAAGCAAACCCGCGAGGTTCACCATGTCGAAGAGTACATCAAAACAACTGCGTTTTCCCACCATCTCCGGCATGAGCGTTCGAGCGGCCTTTGACGGTGGCACCATGTCATCTGATTTTGGTGCTTTATTGCTGGCGGGCGTAGATCGACAGATGGGATTAACAGATCGCCTGGCGGCATCATTCAATGATCGGCGGCACCCGTCCTATATGGATCATGTGCTTGCCAATCTACTGAAGCAGCGCATTTATCAGCAAGCCTGCGCCTATGAAGACGGTAACGATGCCAATCGTGCTCCGCGCCGACCCGATGTTCAAGCTGGCCGTAGGGCGCAAGCCA
>CAZDWG010000054.1:0-8062 GCA_964509005.1 uncultured Zetaproteobacteria bacterium | reverse complement strand
GTTCTAGCCTGAACTATTCATGAATAGTTCAGGCTAACACAAACCGACATGAGCCCGCTCAGGCGTTACCTCTGGCTGCCGGTGCCTTGCTATCGGGATTGTGGCAAGTGTCAGTATATACTTCGACCTGCGCGACCTGGGTGCGCAATCCATCCGGGTCGAAACGGCCCGCCGCGGCCAAATCAGGCTTGACGTCATCCGTGCCGTTTTCAAGCAGCATATTGATACGGTGATGGCTATCGGCGCCTTTATCCAGGGTGAGATGGCGGCACAGAAATATGTAGCGGCGGACGCGGCGCGGGGCTTCGCGCATGCCTTGCTGGCGGCACATCCCGATGGGCTTGTCGCCATCGTCATTATTCCGCCTCCGGGTGCGGGCAAAATGCAGGTTTCCAGGCGAAATGGCGTCGATCGACTTGATCCGCCGCTGGACCAACAACGTTTGCGCCGGATGATGTCGGGCGTACCGGACATTCAACCGGTGCAAGACCATAAGCGGCGCTGGCTGACAAGGCTCAGTATCTCCATGAAAGCCATGCATGGCAGGGGTTATGCCATCAGTGACTGGAATACCGCCGCCATGATCGATAGCGCTATTACGGGCGCGCCCAGGGCGGGCCTGGATACCGAAATTGACCTGGTGAAGAACGGACAATTTACTCGCATCTACCGGCATCGCTCACGGCTGCGGAAGGCAGCAAGAACGGAGGGGGGAGGAGGTGCAGTATGGCGGGGTGACTTCAGCCTGAGCGGTATCAATTTCGAGGTGCGCACCCACGTCGTACCCGGCGTGCTGCGGACTCCCTTCACCGGTCCCGCGTGGATGTTGTTGTCGGGGATGGTCCTTTCCATGCTGCTGGCATATCTTGTTTACAACCGCAGTCGCTATGGCGAGCACTTGCGCCGGGACGTGGCGCGCCACCTGCGAGAGATCGAAGACGAACGAAAGAAGCTTGCGCGCCTGATGATTGCCGTGGAGCAAACCCCGGAAGGTATCTTCATTTCCGATCACGAGGGTCGTATTGTGTATGCCAACCCGTCTGTTACGGATATGTCCGGCATCCCTTCCGACCGATTGATCGGACGGCTGGCAGCGGAAGTGCGCGGCGGCAAGAAGGGCGATGCCGTGTATGATGATATTCTATCCTGTCTGAACCACGAGAAGCCCTGGCATGGGGATGTGGAGTTCGTGCGCCCGGACGGGACGCGGCGCGTAATTGAACGCAGCATCGCGCCGGTGACGGAGGATGGCGCGGTGCGCTATCACGTCTGCGTGGATACGGATGTCACCGAACAGCGGCAAGCCCAATCGAGGATGGAACACACGCAGCGACTGGAGAGTCTCGGCGTACTGGCCGGTGGCATCGCGCACGATTTCAACAATATTCTGACCGCCGTTATGGGCAACGCCGCGCTCGGGCGCATGAAGCTGGACGATGCCCATCCGGCCATGGCGCATCTGGTGCGTATTGAGGAAGCCAGCCAGCGTGCGGCCGATTTGTGCAAACAAATGCTGGCCTATTCAGGCAGGGGCCAGTTTGTCGTCAAGCCCATGAACATTTCGCATACGGTGGAGAAAATTACCAAGCTGTTACAGGTCTCAATCGCTAAAAATACAGTGCTTAAATTACATCTGGCCGAGAATTTACCCGCTGTGGAAGCCGATGCCGCCCAATTGCAGCAAGTCATCATGAATCTGGTGATCAACGCATCGGAAGCCATCGGCGAAAAAAGCGGCGTGATTTCGCTTTCCACCGGTATGATGCAGGCGGACGTCACCTATCTGAAGGGAGCATATACGGCGGAGGATGCCGGGCCAGGCCGTTATGTGTTTCTGGAGGTGGCGGATACAGGCTGTGGTATGGACGAAATGACCAGAAAGAAACTGTTCGACCCATTCTTCACCACCAAGTTTACGGGCCGCGGTCTGGGCATGAGCGCCGTGCTGGGTATCGTGCGTGGTCACCATGGGGCCATCAGGGTGTATTCGGAACCGGGTGCCGGAACGACCTTCAAGATGCTGCTCCCGGCATCCGAAGCGAAGCTGGGTGAACAAGCGGAAAGCGCGGCGCTGAACGGCTGGCGTGGTGTCGGCACGGTACTCATCGTAGACGATGAGGAAACGATTCGTGAAACAGCGGCGGTGATGCTGGAGGATATGGGGTTTGGCACGTTGACGGCGGAAGACGGGATACGGGGCGTGGAGATTTACCGCGCGCATCAGGATAAAATCGTAGCCGTACTGCTGGATATGACCATGCCAAAACTGGACGGCAAGGGCTGCTTTCGCGAACTCCGACGCATTAACAGAAATGTGCGGGTGATTCTATCCAGCGGTTACAACGAGGAGGATGCAACCCATCGTTTCGCCGGTCAGGGTCTGACCGGGTTTATCCAGAAGCCATATGCGCCGGAGGCGCTACGGGCGAAGATGAAGGATACATTGATGAATGGACGATAGAAGAGAGGCTAACTGTTGTCGGGAGGTAACTACTCAGCACCCCTATGGATTGGCTGTCATTGCGAGGAGGAACGACGAAGCAATCTCGTATTTCCACGAAATTCAAGATTGCCGCAGTCGCTTTCGCTCCTTCGCAATGACAAAACGATGGGTGCTGAGTAGTTACATCGGGAGGAAGGAATGGACTCAATGGATTTTGATGATGCGATCCAGGTTGCGGAAGGTATTTACTGGATTGGTTATGCCGATGAAAAAGCGCATCTGCACTGCAATCCTTATTTGCTGATTGATGGTGTCGGCGCCGATGCCGAAGCGGTGTTGTTTGACCCTGGCTCTCTAACGGACTTCCCCAAGGTTATGCGCAAGGTGCTGGAGGTGGTCGATCCGTCGATTATTTCACTGATCGTGGCGCATCATCAGGATCCGGATGTGTGCAGCAATATTCCCGTCGTTGAGGATGTTATCGGGCGAAAGGATTTGCGGGTGGCGGCCCATACCAATTCGATTCGGCTGATCCGTCATTATGGTATTCAGTCTTCCTTCTATGCGGTGGAGGATTATGATTACGCCATCACCCTGAACAGCGGTCGGGTACTGGAATTCATGTTCACGCCGTATCTGCATTCTCCCGGAGCCATTGTCAGCTATGACACCAGAACAAAAAGTCTTTTTAGCAGTGATATTTTCGGCGCGGTGTCCGGGCACTGGGATTTGGTGGCTTCGGAGGATTCTTTCCTGGAACGCATGGATATCTGGCATCAGACCTATATGCCTTCCGGTCAGATGCTGAAGCATGCTCTGGAGCGCATGCAGCAGCGTTGGCAGATTGAGCGGATTCTGCCGCAGCATGGGTCGGTCATTGAGGGCGACAGGGTTGAGCGTGCCTTTGAACACCTCAAAGGGCTTGCCTGTGGCATTGACCTCAACCCGGACTTTTCATGAATGGCCGCCAGCGAAGAGGCAGGAAGCCCCGCGAAAGGTGCGAAGTGGATTCTGTGGGGTGGAGATGCGGGTATGAATAAAAGAGCCGGGGTGAGAAAGCCTATTCCCGGCTTTGAGTCGAATCGCGTCGCAACCATTAGCCGAGCGCTGGTGGAGAACTCACTACGCATGCGCAGTATGGCTTTTTTGTCTCAGATCAAGATGTCTCTTTTGCTGGATACGCTCAGGGGAAATGATGAGCCACTGAGCTATATGCGCCAAATCAATGATTCGATTGTCACCGGAACCGATGACTGGCTGACGCTGCCGACGAAGATTTCCGAAGAAGCGCGGGAATTGCAGCAGATGACGCTGACCATGGAACGGCGGCGCGAGGAGTTACACGCATTTCTGGCCGAGCAAATGCAAAACCTGCGACGGAGCGAGGCGCGTTTTCAACAGCTCTTCGAACTGATTCCGGATGCGGTGGGTATCCACTGCGGTGATGTGTGGGATTTGGTCAACCCTGCCATGGCCTCTATCTTCGGGGCGGCATCAACGGAGGAACTGACCGGAACGCCAGTGCTGGATCGCGTGCATCCTGATGCACGCGAAAAGGTGGCGCAGCGCATCCGTGACGCGGTGGCGGCAGGCATGGCTGCGCCCCTGATGGCTGAGCGATTCGTTAGACTTGATGGCAGCGTGTTCTGGGGCGAGGTTCAGGGTCAACCGTTTGTGCAGGGTGGCCAGCCCTCGGTGCTGGTCACCATGCGTGATATTACGGTACGCGTCGAGGCCGAACGGGAAAACAGGCAGTTGCGTCAGGCTGTGGATCAGAGTTCCGAGCCGATGATAGTGATGAGTATCCACGGGAAGGTTGAAATAGCCAACAGGGCCGCGAGCGATTTGTATGGCCTGTCGCCGCGGCAATTGTTGGGGTGTGATGCGGCGGAATTGTGTGGTGCGCAATGCGGCGATGACCTCTATCGGGAGATCGCCGCCAGGGTGCAAAAGGGTGAGGTCTGGCAGGGCGAGATCAAGGTCGATACGCCCTGCGGTCAGCGAATCCTCTCCCGGCGGGTTTCTCCTGTGTTTGACGCGCATGGTGAGGTTGACCGTCAGATATGCGTGGATCGGGACATGACCGATGAGCGGCGTCAGCAGCAACAACTGGAGCATACCCAGCGACTGGAGAGTCTGGGGGTGCTGGCCGGAGGTATCGCGCATGATTTCAACAATATTCTGACAGCCATTATGGGCAATGCGGCGTTGGGACGCATGAAGCTGGAGGATGGGCATCCGGTGTCCACGCATCTGACACGCATTGAGGAATCCAGCCACCGCGCGGCGGACCTGTGCAGGCAGATGCTGGATTATTCGGGCAAGGGAAGGTTTGTCGTCAGGCCAGTGAATCTCTCTGGCATGGTGGAGGAAATTACCAAGTTGCTGGAAGTCTCGATTACCAGAAACGTGATGATTAAATTTCACCTGGCGGAGAATCTGCCAGCGGTGGAAGCCGATAGCTCGCAGTTGCAGCAGGTGATTATGAATCTGGTCATTAACGCATCCGATGCCATTGGCGAGAAGAGCGGAGTGATTTCTCTCTCGACCGGCATGATGCAGACGGATCAAGCCTATTTGCAACATGCCTATGCCGCCAATGAGATTGAGCCGGGACGTTTCGTGTTTCTGGAGGTGGCGGATACCGGCTGTGGTATGAGTGAGGCAACGCAAAAGAAGCTGTTTGATCCATTTTTTACCACCAAATTTATGGGCCGGGGTCTGGGCATGAGCGCCGTGCTGGGTATTGTGCGAGGCCACCATGGGGCCATCAGGGTGTATTCCGAGGAGGGGCAGGGGACGACATTCAAGGTGTTGCTGCCGGCATCGAAAACTACGCCGCCTGAGCAGGTGGAGAATGAAACACGGGGCGAGTGGCGTGGCGCGGGCACGGTACTGGTGGTGGACGATGAGGAAACGATTCGTGAAACGGCGGCCATGATGCTTGAGGATATGGGGTTTGACACGCTGACGGCGGAAGACGGGATGCAGGGCGTGGAGATTTACCGTGCGCATCAGGATGCTATCGTGGCCGTGCTGCTGGACATGACCATGCCGAAACTGGATGGCAAGGGTTGTTTCCGGGAGCTTCGGCGCATCAACGGGGATGTGCGGGTGGTTTTGTCCAGCGGTTACAACGAGCAGGATGCAACCAATCGTTTCGCCGGTCAGGGTCTGGCCGGATTCATCCAGAAACCTTATACACCGGAGGCGCTGCGGGCGAAGATGCGGGAGTTTGGTGATGTCTGCCGCCGGTAAGTGCGATTCATGAATGGTTCAGGCGTGTGGAGTATGAATGACTAAAGTCATAACAGGCAAGGCACCCATGATGGTGACAGGTCTTATCAGTGGCACAGCCCTGATCGGCTGGTTAACCGATCATGCCGCTCTGTCAAACGTGCTGCCTGGTATCGCCGGTATGACATTCAACACGGCCCTGTGCTTTATATTGTTAACACTAGGCTGTTTCCTGAATCGGGGTGCCTGGTCGTCGGGTAACGTTCTGGCTTTGCTCATGGGCTTGCTTGTCGCTCTGTTTGCCGCCCTGTCGCTGTCGCAGGATATTTTCTCCGTCGATGTCGGTATGGATAACCTGTTGTTTGATTCACATGGATACGGACTAAGCAGTCCGTACCCGGGGCGTATGTCCCCCGCTACCGCAGTAGCTTTTTTGCTTGGCGGTGGCATTCTTTTTTTACTGACCAAGCATAAAAAGTTGCGTCATCCCGGCATTATTACCCATGCCATGATTCTTCTTGTGGGAATGATAGCCATGCTGGGCATCGGTATGAATGCCTTGGTGCGTGACGTGCCCGAAAGCTATGCCCACTTCGCCTCTGTTTCTTTGTTTACTGCCATCTCATTTCTCATGTTATCCATTGCCTTTATGGGCATCTATGGGCAAAAAACCGCAAATAGGCATCCCATCCTGCACACCGGCATTCATCTGATGTACAGGCTCAAATACCCACAAAAGTTTGCTCTGATCAGCATGGTTTTTGCCGTACCGCTGACCATGCTGATGTGGAGTGAAATCCGTCAGGCTGAACACAATGTTGCTCTTTCCCGGTTGAAGATCAGTGGCATTGAGCATGTCCGCCTGACATCCGACCTGTTCAAAGCGATGGCTGAACACCGTGGCATGAGAAATGCAAGTTTCCACAATCCTGAAATATTCAGGGAAGCGCTATGGGAAAAAACAGGGCAAATCGATCAGCTATTCAAAGAGAATAGCCGCATGAGGGCATTGCACGCCAGGAAGATGCTTGTTCCTGGCGACAGGACAGACATCGCCTCTCTCTGGGCTTCCATTAAAGAGGGGCGCATGAGTCAACTGCAACAATGGCGTGCGCACACGGAAATCATTGTCTTGCTCGCCAGGGATCTCCGCGATGAAGGGCAGGCGAGTCGGCTCACCTTCGAAGAAGACCCTCTCTTGCATAATCTACTTGTCACGCAGTTGAACGTGATGCCTGAATTGTTCGAGGATATCGGGCAGTTGCGTGGTCAGGGCGCCGATTCTTTAGCCAGCAAAACAATCTCCAACGGTGGACGGCTGGACATCGCCGTTCTGATTGGCAGAACTAAATTACAATTAGACGCATTAAAGCGCTCGTCCGGGGTCTTTTCCGTATCACCGAAGATGGCATTTTTGTACAGTGCCTTTGTAAGGCAGACGCGCTCGTTTATCGCGGTTGTCGAGCGGCAAATCCTGACCAATCACAGGCTGTCTCTCGCTGCTGACAAGTATTTCCAGCAGGCTGTTTCAACCCTTGGAAAGGGTTATGCATTGAATAATGCCTCGCTGAAATATATTGAACAGAAACTGCAACAACGAATTAACGTAAATGTTACAGATCAATATAATATCAAGCTCGCGGGCATGATGCTGCTACTTATTCTGTTATATCTATTCGCCTCCTTTTACCAGTCGGTTATTAGCACCATTCAGGCGCTGGATGAGACCGCCGAGCAGATGCGTCGGGGAGAGACGGTTGAGCGTATTGAACTGTTAGCCAAAGATGAGCTGGGCGCCGTTGCCAACGCATTCAATACCATTGCCGGAGAGTTGATGCGCGTCAGTTCATATATGAGCGGAGTCGTCAATCATGTGGCGGAAGGGATTATCACCATGGATCAGCATGGCACAGTCAAATCATTCAATTCGGCTGCTGAACATATCTTCGGTTACCTCCAGAGCGAGGTGATCGGGCAAAACATAACCATGCTGGCGCCTGAGCAATATCGGCGACGTTATAAAGCCGGGTTACGGTATTATCGTCAGACACATCAAGGGGTGGTTGTCGATAGCGGTGATTCCGTCGAGCTAAGTGGCCTGAAAAAAGATGGTTCGGAGTTCCCGATGGAACTGTCCGTTAATAGCATGTACATGGATGAGCAACCCATGTTTATTGGCCTGGTCCGCGATGTATCCAAACATCATGCACTGGAAGAGCAACTTCGCCATGCCCAGAAGATGGAGGCTGTTGGCGTGCTGGTTGGCGGTGTGGCACATAACTTCAATAACCTTCTGACGGCCATTGTCGGCAAAGCCTATATAGGCAAGAAAAAGGTGAACAAGGACTCGCTGCAAGTTATTCCTTACTTTGAGTCCATTGA
>CAZDWG010000053.1:0-8275 GCA_964509005.1 uncultured Zetaproteobacteria bacterium | reverse complement strand
GAAATGGGCCAAAGTGGGGAAGCCGATCACCGCTCACGAGTTTTGCAAGAGGCTCGGTTATATAGACAGAATAGGCTGATAGGAAGTTATGCTTAATCTGTATATCATCAACCTGTTCCTCCCATACCATTTTCAGACTCTTCAACGCTTATAACCGCGTTGCGAATGTGAACGTCCGTATTAAAAAAAATGACTATATATCATTCGCTCTTTTACGCCGGTAAGATTTACCAGGAGCCAATCCGTGGCTCAATGCCGGAAATGGCGGATGCCGGTGAAGGTCATCGCAATATCCTTTTCATCGGCTGCGGCAATGACTTCCTCGTCGCGGATGGAACCGCCCGGCTGAATGACTGCGGTCGCGCCCGCCCCGGCCAGCGCATCCACGCCGTCACGGAAAGGGAAAAAGGCATCGGAAGCCACAACCGATCCTTTCACCGCTTCGCCGCCGTGGTGCGCGGCGATGCGCGTGGAATTGACCCGGTTCATCTGGCCTGCGCCCACGCCTAGAGTCACACCATCCCTGGCGAATACAATCGCATTGGATTTGACATGTTTGGCAACCGTCCAGGCGAACAGCATGTCGTCCCATTCCTTTTCCGTCGGCGCGCGCTGGGTGACCACCTTGCAGGCGTCACGATTCAGAATATGTGCATCGCGCTCCTGCACCAGCAGGCCGCCATTGACCCGTTTGAATTCGAGTCCTCCGCTTACCGGTTCGGCGGAAGGCGCGAGCATCAAACGCAGATTTTTACGCTTCGCCAACACCGCACGGGCATCATCGGAAAAGCCGGGGGCAATGACCACTTCCATGAAGGTTTCGGCAATCAGTTCTGCGGCTGCTTCGGTCAGTTCGCGGTTGAAGGCGGCAATGCCGCCAAAGGCCGATACGGAGTCGGCGGCGCGGGCGCGCTCGTAGGTTTCCGCCTGATCACTCCCGACGGCAACGCCGCATGGATTGGCATGCTTGACGATAACGACGGCCTGCTTGTTCTCACAGGCACTGAAATCCCGCACCAGCGCAAAGGCGGCGTCGGCATCGGCAATGTTGTTGTAGGAAATCGCCTTGCCTTGCAGCACCGGGCAATCAGCCAGCGATACGCCTTCATCCTCCGGATCGGCGTAAAAGGCGCCCGCCTGATGCGGATTCTCGCCATAGCGCAGCTCATCAGTAGTCTTGATGAACTGGCGGGTGAAGATATCGGGGAACCGCCGTTTGCTGCCGTCGGCATTCAGCGCCGAGAAGTGATTGGCAATCGCGCCGTCGTAAGCGGCAGTGTGAGCAAAAGCCTTGATGGCCAGCGCACGGCGCCTATTTTCATCCAGCGTGTCCTTGTTCATTGCATCCAGCACCATGTCATAGTCGGAAGGGTCAACGACAATGGCAACGAATTTATGATTCTTGGCAGCAGCACGGACCATGCACGGCCCGCCGATGTCGATATTTTCGATGGCGTCATCCAGTGTACAATCCTCTTTGGCAACGGCTTCGCGGAAGGGGTACAGATTCACGCAGACCAAGTCGATGGGCTCGATACCGTGTTCGGCCATTGAAGCCAGATCGCCGTTGTTATCGCGGCGGGCCAAAATGCCCCCATGCACCTTCGGATTCAGCGTCTTGACGCGGCCATCCATCATCTCGGGAAAGCCGGTGTAATCGGAAACGTCGCGGACGGGAATGTTGGCTTTGTGCAGGATTTTTGCCGTTCCACCAGTTGACAGAATTTCGACACCTTCGTCTGCAAGTGATTGGGCGAATTCTTCCACACCGCGCTTGTCGGATACGCTGATTAACGCGCGAGTGATTTTTAATTTGTGGGCAGACATGATTTGATCTCCAGGGGCTCGCTCGAATAGTCTGCCGTCATGCGGTGCGTCGCGCCTGCCGCAAGTTGCACCACATTGTCCGCTGCATTGGCTGTTTCCACGCACAGCATCTTCAAATAACCGCCAGGGCCGAGGTCGCCCATCCTCTCCGCCGATTCAAGCCATGGATTCCAGATGACCGTGGAAGCACTACCGCTACTCCGAATAATGATCCTCCGATCCATGCTTGAATCAAGGATCTCCGCACGATTGCCAGTGCCGAGATAAATTCGGTCAGTTTCTTCGCTTATGGTGACCGGGCCATCCTGGGTTTTTCGCACAGCGCCAGCCACCTTGTCTATATATTCGCAGCCATCCAGACCTTTAATATGTGTCAACCGCGCATCACCGACGAGGAAATAGGCGTGCAGCGCCTCTCCCAGCGTAAACGCCGAATCGCCGAGGTTTGTTGTCTCCATCTCAAGCAACAGAGTACTGCCGACGGTTACATGCAGTTGCACACGCAATGGGTGCGAACACATTTTTCGTGTTTTGTCGGTTTCGATGAGTTCAAAACCGAGTCTGGTCCTGCCATCGGGCAACGCCTCCGATGTGATTGGCTTCCAGTCTGTGGTCCGCGCGGGTCCATGTCCCGGCAGACTCGGATCAGCGGCATGCGGACCAAACCAGGGCCAACAAACAGGAATTCCGCCGCGCAGCGATTTGCCCGGTGCGTATGTTGCTTTGTCGGACATCCAGATCAACGGTGCCTGGCCCCTAGCTTGAAACCCGAGCACATGCGCGCCCTGCAAGGCAACGGATGCTTCACCCAGTTCGTTGCTGATCCGCACCACAGGCATATCACCCTTGCCCATGGAGAATTTTACCTGCCCGCTTATGCCAAATACCGTGTTGAATTGTTCCGGATTAACCATGTTTTTGAGTCCTTCCTCGCTTTCCGTGGCGTAAAAAGGCCATGCACGGCCTTTTTACGGGGAGATCAAATATGACCTAGATCCTGCAAGTGATCGCACACACATAGCGCAAGCCCTTGATTCATCTAGCATATCGAAAAAAACATTCATCACCAATAAGCTGACAACATGTTTTTTCAATACGCTATATAAACCAATGTCTTACACTCTGCATGCACGATCACTTGCAGGATCTAGGTATGAATTGCCCGATCCTCGGAGTCGAGTACCGATTCATGGATCATCTCCGAGAGTGTCGGATGCGGGAACATGTGGTGAATCAGCTCCGCTTCCGTGGTTTCAAACGTACGCGCCAGTTGCAGGGATACAATAAGTTCAGTGGCTTCCGCGCCAACGATGTGCGCGCCCAGCAGTTCCCCTGTCTCGGCATGAAAGATCGTCTTGACCATACCCTCGGTTTCGCCCAGGCCCAGCGCTTTGCCGTTCGGGGCGTAGGCCATGCGACCAATCTTGACCGGAATATCCTCTTCCTTACACTGGTTTTCGGTCTTGCCACAGGAGCCGATCTGTGGCTGGCAGTAGGTGCAGCCCGGAACATTCCCGTAGTCCACCGCATGCGGATTAAGTCCGGCAATGGCTTCGATACAGACGATTCCCTCATGGCTGGCTACATGCGCCAGCGCCGGTGCGCCAATGACATCGCCGATGGCGTACACGCCGGGATGATCGGTGCGGTAATAATCATCCACTTCAATGGTGTTGCGCTCGATCCTCATGGAGGTATTTTCAGCGCCGATGTTGTCCGTATTGCCGAGGACGCCGACTGCGACCAGACACAAATCGCCTTCAATGCTCTCTTCCTTGCCCCTGGCCTCGTAGCTGATAACGGCCTTACCCTTGATGGCCTTCGCCGAGGAGACCATGGCTCCTGTCACGATTTTTATGCCCCTCTTTTTGAAGCTACGATCCACCACCTTTGAAATCTCGTGATCCTCCAGTGGCAGAATCTGATCAGCTACCTCAATGACCGTCACCTCCGAGCCCATTGCATGATAAAAATAGGCGAACTCCATGCCGATGGCGCCGGAACCGATGACAATCAGTTGCTTCGGCGTCTTCTTTGGCACCAGTGCCTGTTTGTAGGTAATCACCACCCTGTCGTCCACTTCCATACCGGGAAAGGCGCGTGCCCGTGCGCCGGTGGCGACAATCACATGTTTGGCCGTGACCCCGGTAGACTGGCCATCCTTTTCAACCCGCAGTTTATTGCCCGCTTCAAAGCGCGCTACGCCCTCAATATGCGTCACCTTGTTCTTCTTGAACAGGAAGCCGATGCCCTTATTTAATTTTTCCGAAATCTTGCGCGAACGACCCACTGCCTGTGCGATATCGGGCCTGGCCGTATCAATCCCCAAACCCAGTTCCTTGCCCTGATGGTTGATGACATTGACCAGTTCAGCCGTGCGCAGCAGCGCCTTGGTCGGAATACAGCCCCAGTTGAGACAGATGCCACCCAGATGTGTGGATTCGATACAGGCCGTCTTCAGGCCCAGTTGAGCAGCACGAATTGCCGCTACATAGCCTCCCGGACCCGCACCGATAATCACTACGTCATATTCGCCTTCGGCATTGAATATTCCGGCGGGTTTGAGTTGTCGTCCGTTATCTCCTTCATCAGTGCTAACACCCTGAGCCGTGACCAGCGTTTCAACGACCTGTTCGGGCGTGGCGACCATCACAGGAGGCACCTCAGCTATTTCACCGGTTGAAGATATTTCACCGACGCCTTCCGGCATGTAATCCTCCGGAATCTCCTCGTCTTCCTCGGCAATGACCGCAATGGGTGAACCGACCGGGACTACCGACCCCTCCGGTTGCAGGATTTTATGCAGTATTCCTTCGTCCACGACCTCCATTTCCATGGTCGCTTTATCCGTTTCAATTTCGGCCATGACCTCACCGGAGGTCAGCTCGTCACCTTCTTTCTTTAGCCAGCGGACAATCTTCCCCTCGGTCATCGTCGGGGAGAGCTGGGTCATATAGACATCAATTGGCATGGTTTAACCTCATTAAATAAGAACGCTGGCGGGCATCTCCAGATGCTTCTTCAGCGCGGCGAGGAATTCCGCACCCACGGCGCCATCGACTGCGCGATGATCGCAGGACAAGGTCAGCGTCATCATGTTCTTCACCTTCACCTCGTTATTTTCCACGACGGCACGCTCCCCGGTTGCGCCCACGGCCAGAATCGCACCCTCGGGCGGGTTGACAATGGCGGCAAACTGCTGGATGCCGTACATACCGAGGTTGGAGATTGAAAACGTACCGCCACTGTACTCCTCCGGCTTTAATTCACCGGCTCGGGCGCACGCCGCCAGTTCCTTCACTTCATTGGATATTTCGACCACACCCTTCTGTTCGGAAAAGCGGATAACCGGTGTAATCAGGCCGCCCTCAATGGCGACCGCGACCGAGATATGTGCATGTTTATGTTGCAAGGTACAGGCATCGGTCCAACTGGCGTTGGCCGCCGGCACATCCACCAGCGCTTTGGCTACGGCCTTGATGATGAAATCGTTCACGGAGAGTCTGAATACGCCGTCGGCGGCCTCATTGAGTTGAGCGCGCAGATCCAGCAATCGGTCCATGGCCACGTCAATGGTCAGATAGAAATGCGGAACCCGTTGCTTGGATTCAACGAGACGACGGGCAATGGCTTTGCGCATCATGGAATTTTCGATACGTTCGAACTCGTCCTCATGATAGGGCAACGGCCCCTGTGGCAATGGCCGGGGCGGAGGCATTGCCGCCGTACTCGTACTTGTTCCGCCGAGACTGATGCCCTGGCGAGCAGCCTTCTCAATATCGGATCTGGTAATGCGTCCGTTTGAGCCGGTGCCGGTGATCGTTGCCAGATCCATCCCCTTCTGTTTGGCCAGGCGGCGTGCCAGCGGGCTGGCTTTGATGCGCCCTGTTTTTTGGGCAGGCTCAGGCGCCGATTGGGCTACGGCGGTATCCGCTGCGGGCGCGAGTTGAGCTTGTTCCGTGGTTGGTGCCGCGCCGGATTCCGGCACATAGTCGCCGGGCACGTCCTCACCTTCCTCCGCGATGACTGCGATCGGCGTACCTACCGGAACCACCGCTCCCTCCACTTGCAAAATCCTGTGCAGGACGCCTTCATCCACGACTTCCATTTCCATGGTTGCCTTGTCCGTTTCGATTTCGGCCATGACCTCACCGGAGGCCAGTTCATCACCTTCCTTTTTCAGCCAGCGGACAATCTTGCCCTCGGTCATCGTGGGCGAGAGTTGAGTCATAAATACATCAATCGGCATGCTTCACCTCCATTTACCCATCAGGCGCGGTTGCAGACCACGCGCGCAGCTTCAACAATCTCGGCGATACTGGGTAATGCCATGGCTTCCAGATTGGCGGCGTACGGCATCGGTACATCCTTGCCCGTGATACGCACCACAGGCGCATCCAGATCATCGAAGCCTTTCTCCATGATACGGGCAGAAATTTCCGCGGCGATGCCGGCAAAGCGCCAGCCTTCTTCAATGATAACTGCCCGATTGGTTTTGGCCACCGAAGTAAGGATAGTATCTTCATCCAGCGGTTTGATGGTGCGCGGATCAATGACTTCAGCGTCAATGCCCTGTTTCGCCAGCTCTTCAGCCGCAGCCAACGCATAACCGGTCATGCGCGAATGGGCGATAAGGGATACATCGCCACCCTGTCGCTTAATATCGGCCTTGCCCAGCGGAATGAGATATTCTTCATCCGGAACATCGTTGATGTCACCATAATTAATCTCATTCTCTATGAAAATAACGGGATCATTATCGCGAATCGCGGATTTGAGCAGCCCTTTGGCATCAATCGGATTGGACGGCATGACCACTTTTAATCCCGGCACATTGACCAGCCAGTTCTCCAAACTCTGGGAATGCTGCGCACCCACGCGCGTCGCTGCCCCGCCCGTGCCACGCAATACCATGGGTACGCCATACTGGCCGGCTGACATGTAATTCATTTTAGCCGCGGCGTTAACGATTTGATCCAGCGCCAGAATTGCGAAATTCCACGTCATAAACTCAATGATAGGCCGAAGTCCCGCCATCGCGGCGCCCACGCCAAGACCTGTAAAGCCCAGTTCAGTGATGGGTGTGTCGATCACGCGCCGGGGGCTGAATTTGTCCAGCATGCCCTGGCTGACCTTGTAGGCGCCATTATATTCAGCGACTTCCTCGCCCATCAGGAACACGGATTCATCGCGCTCCATTTCCTCGCACATCGCCTGATTCAACGCTTCGCGATAGGTGATTTTGCTCATGCTTAACTCACCTTGCCTGGATAGGGATATGCGTCTTCAATCGGATCTGCGTACACATTGGTCCACAATTGTGAGGCATCGGGTTGTGGTTGTGCTTCCGCTGTTTTGGCAATGCCATTGATTTTCTGCTTGATAGCCTTGTCTTTCTCCTTGAATGACTCCTCGCTGGCAAGGCCTGCTTCGATCATTTGCGCTTGTAAACGCGCAATCGGATCACGGCCCGTGCGCCATTCATCTACCTCTTCGCGCGTGCGGTAGGTGGCCGGATCAGACATTGAATGTCCACGGTAACGGTAGGTAATGGCCTCTACGATGATGGGACCATGGCCTGTGCGGGCGTGGGCAATGGCTTCGCCCATCTTGCGTTCCACTTCGAGTACGTCCATGCCATCGATCTGCATGCCAGGGACCTTAAAACTGATGCCGCGTTTGAACAAATGTGTTTCCGCCGAGGCGCGGTCCAGCGCCGTACCCATGGCGTACTGGTTATTTTCCACCACGAAAACGATGGGCAATTCCCACAGCGATGCCATATTGAACGATTCATAGACTGCGCCCTGATTAATGGCGCCATCGCCGAGGAAACACAGGGTGACGCGCTCATCCTTGCGGTACCATGACGCGAAACCAAAACCCAGGCCAACCGGCACCTGTTCGCCAACAATACCATTACCGCCAGCAAAATTATTCGCGCTGTCGAACATGTGCATGGAGCCGCCTTTGCCCTCGACGATACCGCCAGCCCGGCCTAGCAGTTCGGCCATGACTGTGGTCGGGTCCGCGCCACGTGCCAGAACATGACCGTGATCGCGGTAACCGGTCAAAAAATAATCGGAAGCCGCAGCCGCGTGCTGTGCGCCGACGCATACTGCTTCCTGCCCATTGCACAGATGACAGAAACCGCCAATCTTTTTCAGCCCATACAGTTGCCCCGCTTTTTCCTCGAAACGCCGTATAAATAGCATGGAATCGTGCATGGCATGCAGCGTTTCTGCGCTGTATTTACGGCCTTCCTGGACGATGCCATGACCGGACTGGTCAGTATCTTTCTGCTTGGCGGACATGAACTCCCCTGTATCAAGGCTTTAGCCCGGACTATTCAAACGGGCACAATGGAATAGTCTAGGTTGAGAGAGCGCATGATGCCCCAGCCGGGTGCCAGCGGCAACCAAAAGAGGAGTTTGGGAGGAACTTCCTG
>CAZDWG010000052.1:6836-8286 GCA_964509005.1 uncultured Zetaproteobacteria bacterium | reverse complement strand
GCAAACAGCACGGATAATCTTTACTACGCGAGTGACACGTTGACGGTTGGTGGCGTGGTTACCGGAGCCTTCGGAACCGGGAATGTTGGCACGGGAAAGGCCGTCACCCTCATCGGTAGTAACACTTTGGGTGGTGCGGATGCAGGCAACTATACGCTGATTCAGCAGACGGGTCTGACCGCCAACATCACACCGAAACCAATCACAGTCAGTAATCTTTTAGCCGCCAACAAAGTCTACGACAGAACCACCGTAGCAAACTTGTCCGGCACGGCAGCGATCATTGGTGGTGCAGCTAACAGCAGCGATAACCTGTATTACACCGGAGATACCGTGGCGGTAGTAGGTCCAGCCTCCGGCGCATTTGCTAACAGGAATGTGGGTATGGCTAAAGCAGTCACAGTGAGTGGTAATACGCTCAGCGGTGTAGATGCGGGTAACTATAGCCTTAGTCAACAGACCGGTTTGACGGCCAACATTACCCCTGCGCCTCTGACTGTGACGGCCAACAACGACAGCAAGATTGTGACACAGGCGGATGCAACAGGATTCAACGGGGTGCATTTCACCGGTTTTGCAGGAGGCGAAACATCGGTGGTGCTGGGCGGAGCACTGGCAATTAACCGCAGCAACAGCACAACAACAAACACGGCAGGAAGCTATACCGGTGTACTGGTACCGTCCGGTTATTCTTCGACCAATTATACGCTCAGTTATCTTAACGGTAACTATACCATCGTGCCGGCGCAGCAGTTATTGATCAAGGTGCAGAATGCATCAAGCACCTACGGCAGCGGCGTGACATATGTGGTTACCAGTGCGCAATACCTAAACGGTTTGAATGTGCTAAAAACCCTGACTAGGCAGAGTGCATCCGGCAATACATTGACATACGCGGATGGGGTGGGCGGCAGTGTAACCTTCACAGTCACGCCGAGTGGCACAATTCAGAGTACTTCGGGGAATACGCCTGTAGGCAATTATAATCTCGTCGGTAGCAATGTGAGTATCATAGGGGCTAATAATTTTACCGGATTGAATATGGTTGGTAATACTACTGTCGTTCAGAAGGTCGTGATGGTATCAGCAACCGGTGCAAACAAGGTGTATGATGCCAATAGAACCATCTCTGGCTCCTCTCTCAGTTTGGCCAGCAAGGTGACAGGTGATGTGTTGTTTGTAAGCAGCAGTTCCGCCTCTTTTGCTCAGAAGAATGTTGGTAGTAATTTGAACTATACGGTATCAGGTATGACCTTGGCCGGTGTTGATGCGTCCAATTACAGGTTGGCTGGCGGCACCTCGTTGACAGGAAACAATGGTGTCATTACACAGGCAAGTCTGACTGTTAGCGGCTTGACCACTGGCAACAAGGTTTATGACACCCTGACCACGGCTACTCTGGGCGGTATGGCTTCCGTTACGGCACTGGGTACAGACACCGTGACACTAG
>CAZDWG010000052.1:0-6736 GCA_964509005.1 uncultured Zetaproteobacteria bacterium | reverse complement strand
GACTGTTAGTGGCTTAACGGCTGGCAACAAGGTTTATGACACCCTGACCACGGCCACTCTGGGCGGTATGGCTTCCGTTACGGCACTGGGTACAGACACCGTGACACTAGGCGGCACAGCGGCAGGCGTATTTGCCAACAAGAATGCCGGTACAGCTAAAGCGGTCATCGTGAGCGGTAATACCATCAGGGGCATTGATGCGGGCAACTATACGCTGGTACAGCAGCGTGGCTTGACGGCAAATATCACGCCTGCGTCTCTGACTGTTAGTGGCTTAACGGCTGGCAACAAGGTTTATGACACCCTGACCACGGCCGCCCTGGGCGGTATGGCTTCCGTCACAGCGCTGCCTGGAGATGCCGTGACGGTAGGCGGTATAGCCGCAGGCACATTTGCCAACAGCAATGTGGGTAACGGTAAGGTCATCACAGTGAGTGGCAATACGCTGAACGGTGTAGATGCGGGTAACTATGTTTTAATACAGCAATCAGGTTTGACAGCCAACATTACGCCTGCCAACTTGGCAGTTGGCGGACCGACAGCGAAGATCACTTCCTCTGGGTCTGCTGCCGTGACCGCTGTACTGACCTCCGTGGCGCAGGTGGTCACATCTAGCGGATTATCTGCAGGCAACAATGAAAAAACCAAAACACCAACTTCGAGTGTATCCTCTGGAGTCTTGCAAATTAATATCCCAAACGCGCCGCTCCAGCAATTCTCTGCTGTTAAGATAGTGGATATTCCGAAAGGCAGGGCGAATTTCAGCTTCTCCGTGTACAATATTGGCGCTGCTAAATATCCGGAGGTACAGGGATCCGTGACTTTGGAAGATGGTTCCCCGCTGCCGAAATGGTTGAATTTTGACGGTAAGAGCGGTAAACTTTCTGCAAGGATGGTTCCTGAGGGTGCATTCCCGTTTGAGTTGCTGGTTCGCCATGGTAGCAATATTATTTCGATAATATTGCGATCAAAGTAAAACCTTTTCGTGCAAAATGCACAAAAAGGTTTTAGCCTTGACGTTCTTGGTTCTGGAGATGCAAGAGGATTTTATAAAAAGAGGATGGTTTAATTAATATGATAAAATTAAATACAAAGATTCCACTGCTTCTTATGGGTTTATCGGGGTTTGGCGGGGTTGCTATGGCGACAGAATCCACCACCTATACCTTTGATAGCTGGCAGGTAACTTGTCAGCAGACGAAGGATCACACGAATCACTGTGCGATGTCACAGCAAGGCATCGATCGAAAATCCGGCAGGCAGATTTATCAGGTGACGATTTCTTTTCCCAAAGGAAAGGCGCAACCTCAGTTGAACGTGCTGGTTCCTCTGGGGGTATCACTGCGAGCGGGCGCTACAATTGAGGTGAAAAAGAATGCTGGTTCACCTTTTAAGATGCCTTATCGGTATTGTATCGCAGCGGGGTGCCTGGCTAAAATGGGAATGAATCAGAAAATTCTAGATGCTTTTCGCCACGGGCACAAAGCTGATCTTCGTATTCAGAGTCTAAATAAAAAGGAGGTTGTTTTACCGCTTTCACTGAAAGGCTATTCCAAGGCATTTAATAAGCTGGGTATCATCAACAAACATTGACCTAGCCTGGATTTTCATAAATGCTGCCGCGCCCTCACTTGTTCCTTTGCCCGCAACGAACCCTTGCTCGGGCGTTCGTAAACGTGGTTGCGCCTTTCCTCGTAAGAATCCAATCCGTTGCGAACAAATATCCTGCGCGATCATTACGGCGATTCATTAGATAAATCACAAATGTAGTGCCAACGCCTGTCTTTGATTCAATCAAATGCGTTGAAAAATAAGGGAATTGAATTATTCAGTGACGAAGATGGTCTAGGTCTGCGTCTGCGGTATTTCACGGGGCGGAAGTGTCGAGACAGAGGTGAAGATGAAATTCTGGTTCAAAACCGCATGTGATCCCGCAATTGTACGATGCTCCATGAAATATGCGTTTGTTGTCGGTTCCATCCTCGTGGCCATTAACCAGGGCGACGCCATTCTTGCGGGAACCGTTAATGGCGTTGGTCTGTTCAAGATCGGGTTGACGATGATCGTGCCGTATATGGTGTCCACTTTTTCCAGCGTGGGGGTCATCTGCAAAATGCACGATGCTGCCGAGGGCGGTTCCTCACATTGATTATTGAGGCGCTGGAAAGGGATCATCCCGAAAGGGGCGCGACGGAACAGTTTATTCACGACCGCTTTGACCTTGAATATGACGCTGATCTTCATCACTACATGCCCCATCTGGTGCGCCTGTCCACGCGCGAGGGCGAATTGCTCGCCGCAGTGGGCTACCGCGATGCCATTTGTCATGATTTGTTCGTTGAACATTATTTTGACGAACCGATTGAGGCCGTAGTAAGCAGGGCCGTAGGCCAGGAGATCGCCCGCCGCGATATTGTCGAGGTCGGTAACCTGGCCGATGCACACCCTGGTGGCGCCAGAGCGGCGATTACGGCGCTGACGGCGTATCTGTACGGTGCGGGCTTTCGTTGGGTTGTCTTTACCGGTATCACCAAGTTGCGTAATGCTTTTTTCCGTCTCGGCATTGATATGCTTTATATCGGTGAGGCCGACCCTGATCGCCTGGAGACGAAGGAACAACAATCATGGGGCCGTTATTATCTGGCGGGTCCACAGGTGATGGCTGGCGACATCCATGAAGGCTACTGGGCGCTGGAATTTTCCCGCACGGTCCTGCAACCCTTGTGGATGGGAGCTTTGGTTGAAGGGATGGAGCAGGGTAAAAAAAGGAATCTTGCATATGACCACCGGGCGATTCGCTGTGGCACGACTTGTGGGTAAAGGGCAGGGCAAGGTACTCGCGGCTGTTGCACGTCATGCCCGTAAGAATCCTGGAGAAACAGCACTGGAAGGAACCGGTGAATCCCTGACCTATAGGGAACTTGAACGCCAGATCGACTGTCTGGCGGGTGATTTATGCGAGCGCGAGCCGGATGCCATAGGCCTGCTCATGGATAATACACCGGCATGGGTGGTGGCCGATCTGGCGGCTATGAAGACATGGATTCCGGTGGTACCCATGCCATTGTTTTTCTCCCCGGAGCAAATCGGCCATTTGATTATCAGCGCCGGTCTGGAACTGGTGTTAACCGATCGACCGGGACCGTTTCGGCAGATGCTCGGCCTGATCGGCATTGCCATTTCCGATGAGGATACTGTCGATATTGCTGGAATCCGCGTCCATCTGATGCAGCTTGAGCATCCTGCCACATGTTCGATTCCGGATTCGGTCGCCAAAGTCACCTATACATCCGGTACCACGGGTGACCCCAGGGGCGTGTGCCTGACGCAAACCGCCATGGAAACGGTGGCGGAATCATTGCAGTCCGCCTGCCACGCGCAAGTGGATGACCGTCATTTGTGCGCGTTGCCCCTGGCGACATTGCTGGAGAACATCGGAGGGGTGTATGCATCCCTGCTGACCGGAGGAACCTGTGTCCTGCCGGGTCTGGCCGCGGTCGGCATGCATGGCGCGTCCGGGCTTGATCCGGCCCGTTTTCTACAGGCATTGACCCAATATAGGGCCAGCACCTGCATTATGATTCCGCAGATGTTGCTGGCGCTCGTTTCAGCCGTTCAAACCTGCGGAGAACGTCCGCCATCCTTACGTTATCTCGCGGTGGGCGGCGCTCCCGTTTCAAAGGGTTTGCTGGAAGCAGCCGCACAATTAAGTTTGCCGGTATTTGAGGGCTACGGGTTATCGGAGGCCGCCAGCGTGGTGGCGGTGAATGGCCCGGATGGATGCAGGCATGGCACGGTGGGCAAGCCTTTGCCGCACGTGCGCCTCGCTTTTGCCCCCGACGACGAGATTATGGTATCCGGGGCGCTGTTTTCCGGTTATCTGGGGCAGGATACGCCTGTGTTACAGGACGGCTTTTATGCGACAGGTGATACGGGATATCTGGATGGCGATGGCTTCCTGCATATCAGCGGGCGCAAGAAACACATCTTCATCACCGCATTCGGTCGCAACGTGTCGCCGGAATGGGTGGAACGCGAATTGACCGCGCATCCCGTCATTGCACAGGCGGTTGTATTTGGTGAGGCTCGGTCGTTTAATGTGGCTGTGTTGTCCATGCGTGAGGGTATGGGTACGGACGCCGTGGAACATGCCGTGACGGCGGCCAATGCACGCTTGCCGGATTATGCGCGTATTGGCCGTTGGCTATCGGCGGATGAGCCGTTTTCCATTGCCAACGGGCTGTTCACGGGTACCGGAAGACCGAAGCGCGAGGCGATACGGAAAGCATATAAAAGCCGCATTGAGCAAGCTTACGAGGGCGAGGAGGCGTAAATGGCGACAAAAACATTTTATGATGAATTGATCCGCGAGACGGAGGATGCACGGAACGATTTGTTGTCTATTCCGTTTATTCAACAGGGTGCGGCGGGGGCATTGTCGCTGAAAAGTTATATGGCTTTCCTGGGGCAGGCTTACCATCATGTCAAGCACACCATTCCGCTGCTTATGGCAGCGGGAGCGAGGCTGCCTGAAAGACTGGAGTGGCTGAGAGAGGCCATTGGCGAGTATATCGAAGAGGAAATGGGCCATCAGGAATGGATATTAAACGATATTGCGGCCTGCGGTGGAGATAAGGAGGCCGTGCGCCATGAAACACCACATCCCGAAACGGAGATGATGGTCGCGTATGCCTACGATACCATTGCCCGGCGCAATCCGGTGGGATTTTTCGGCATGGTGCTGGTGCTGGAGGGTACAAGCGTGGCCCTGGCGACACAGGCGGCTGAACGTATTCAGACCAGCCTTCATCTGCCGGAGCAGGCCTTTTCCTATCTGACTTCGCATGGCTCGCTGGATATCAGTCATGTAGACTTTTATGAGAAATTGATGAACAGGCTGGAGCATGCGGACGACAAGACCGCCGTGACGCACTGTGCATGCATCATGTACAAGCTCTATGGCGACATATTCCGCGGCTTGCCGCTCACGACACTGGCCTGAATCATGCAAGCCGGGGAGGGTTAAATGGAAATAAGGGACAAGAATGTCCTGCTGACCGGTGCTGCCGGTGGTATGGGTCGCCTGTTGGCGCAAGCCTTGCATGACCGTGGCGCCATATTAGCGCTGGTAGATGCCAATGCAAAGGTATTGAAGGATGTTGCAGGCAGCATGGAGCGCGGGCACGCCATCGTGGGCGATTTGTCCACGGCCAAAGGCTGTAGGTCTATCGCCGATGCGGCGCTACAAACGCTGGGGCGGGTCGATATCCTGATTAATCTAGCCGGGTTAATGAGTTTCCGCTGTTTTGAGGATGAGGATGAGGATTTCATGGAACTCATCATGCAGGTGAATCTGCTCGGTGCCATGCGCCTGACACGCCATATTCTTCCCGGCATGCTGGAGCGTGATGCAGGGCGAATCATCAATATTGGCTCCGTGTTCGGCTCGATCGCCTTTGCCTATTTTGCCACCTATTCAGCCAGTAAATTTGCCTTGCGCGGTTTCTCGGAGGCGCTCCGACGAGAGGTTTACGACACCCATGTCAAGGTCATGTATGTGGCGCCGCGTTCGGTGAAGACGCCTTTGAACACGGGTCGGATCATGCGTATGGGTAAAGCCACGAAGATGAACATGGATTCACCCGAAGTGGTGGTGGAGAGAATTCTTCGCGCCATTGATGACGACCGCAAAGAGGTTTATATCGGCTTTCCGGAATCCCTGTTCGTTCAGATCAATGTACGATTCCCGCGCCTGGTGGACAAAGCGCTGGCGGCGCAAAATCGCATTGCAAGAACGTTTGCCAAAGAAAAAGATTAAAATACTGGAGGTTGTTATGAAGAAATTTCACGGTTTTGCACTTAAATTATGCCTGGCCCTGTTACTGACGATTGCCGTTTTAGCCGGACACGCCCATACGGCTCTGGCCGATGATGTCAGCGGTGCCGTGCATCAATTACAGCTACAGTGGGCCGAGGTCAATTACAAGACCCCTGATGCGCAGAAGGAAGCGGCGTTCAAGGCGCTGGTAGGCAAGGCAAGCGCGCTGGTAGCGAAATATCCGGGCCGGGCGGGACCGAAGATATGGGAAGCGATTATCCGCGCCGGTTATGCCGGGGCGATGGGGGGCGTGTCCTCCATATTTAATGCCATGCCACAGATGAAAAAGGGCCGCGATTTATTGTTGGAAGCGGAAAAGATCAATCCGCGGGTCATGCATGGATCCGTCTACACGACGTTGGGCAGTTTCTATTATATGACTCCGGGTGGCTTCATCGGCTTTGGCGATGACGACAAGGCACTGGCATACCTGAACAAGGCTGTGTCCATGGCCCCGAATGATATGGATGCGAATTATTTTATGGGCGATTATTGGCTGGATCAGAAGGAATACAAAAAAGCCCTTCCCTATTTTGAAAAAGTGGTGGGTCTTCCGAATGTAGCGGGTCGCCCGGTTTATTCCACGGGACGCAAGGCGGAGGCGGAGGCAAAGCTGCTTAAGGTGAAGAAAAAGCTGCATTTGAAGTTATAGTCTGAACTATTCATCGGGCCAGTCGGCGCGTATGGGTTTCGTAATCGACTCGCCAATAAGGAGCTGTAAATAAATAACATGGCCATTTCTCCATCCAGCCTATGTACCATCTTGACGCGCTGCTCAATCACAAAATATTCGATGTAGTAGAAACTACATCTCATATTTTGTTCAATCGCATCACGACAACCTGGCACATATTCAGG
>CAZDWG010000051.1:0-8495 GCA_964509005.1 uncultured Zetaproteobacteria bacterium | reverse complement strand
ATGGAGATCGCGCTACAAAACGACATCCCCACCTACAGCGGCGGCCTCGGCGTGCTGGCTGGCGACGTTCTCCGGTCAACCACCGATCTGGAGATGCCCATGGTGGCCGTCACCCTCGTTAGCCGCCTGGGTTATTTCCGCCAGACGATTGATGATCAGGGCCGGCAGGGTGAAAGCCCCGACCCCTGGGATCCGGCGCAATATGCCCGTCCCCTGCCCGCGAAAGTGACCGTCTCCATTGAAGGCCGCAATGTGTGGGTAAGTGGCTGGCTCTATGTACTGCAAGGCCACATGGGCGGGACGCAACCGGTGCTCCTGCTCGATACCGACCTCGATGAAAATAACGAGGAGGATCGCCGGATCACCGATTGTCTCTACGGTGGCGATGCCGCCTACCGTCTCAAACAGGAAATTGTACTCGGTGTTGGAGGTGTGGATTTGCTGAATGCCCTCGGTTTCCATGTGCGCCAGTACCATTTGAATGAAGGGCATTCCGCTCTTCTCACCCTTGAGCTTCTGCGCCGTTACGCCTACCCGCTGGATGATCTGCGACCGGGAGAAACCCCGTATGACGTACCCAGGGTACGTGAAATGTGTAACTTTACCACGCACACGCCGGTAGAAGCCGGACAGGACAAATTTCCGCACGACCTGGTACATCGCGTCATGGGTGAAATAATTGATCCGAAGACCCTGGAACTGCTGGCTGGCGGCGACAGCCTCAACATGACCCGGTTGGCGCTGAATTTAAGCGACTACGTGAATGGCGTGGCCAAACGGCATGCCGAGGTCTCGCGCAAGATGTTTCCCGGCTATCGCGTGCGTGCCATCACCAACGGCGTTCACGCTTATACATGGGCATCATTACCCTTTCGTGAACTCTACGATGAGCATCTTCCCGGCTGGTGCCACGAGCCCGAGCAACTGTTGCGCGTCGATTGCTGCATCGACGATGAAGCCGTCTGGCAAGCTCATACCCAGGCCAGACAGGACTTGATCGATCAGGTTCATATGCTTACCGGCGCCGAACTCAAACCGGAACTCCCCATCCTCGGCTTTGCCCGCCGTATGACCGCCTACAAGCGTGCGGACCTGCTATTCACCGACATGGCGCGCTTAAAGGTTATTGCCGAAAAACACCCCTTCCAGATCGTACTCTCGGGCAAGGCTCACCCCATGGATGAAGCAGGCCATCGCCTGATCGAGGAACTGCATCATCATATGCGCGAGCTTTCGGACATCATCCCCATGGTCTACATCCCGAATTACGACATGGACATCGCACTGTCCATGGTTTCGGGCGTGGACGTATGGCTGAATACCCCGCTCAAACCGATGGAGGCTTCCGGCACCAGCGGCATGAAGGCCGCCTTCAACGGCGTGCCCAACCTGTCCGTACTCGACGGCTGGTGGATCGAGGGCTGCATCGAGGGGGTCACGGGCTGGGCCATCGGCGAGCGTGGAACAGCGGATAACGATGGCGATGCATCCTCACTCTATGAGAAGCTGGAAAAGGTCGTCCTGCCGCTTTACTACGGAGACCGGGCTGGCTGGATTGCCGTGATGAAGGGCGCCATCAGTAAAAACGCCTCGATATTTAACAGTCATCACATGATGCGCCGTTATGCCGCCGATGCCTATGTGCGATAGGAGGCGGTATGAATAAACCCATGGCTAAAGAGCCTCTTGCAAAACTCATGAGCGGTGATTGGCTTCCCCACTTTGGCCCATTTCCGAGCTGGAATTTCGCTCCATGGAACCACCATGCAGCTCATCCCATCCCGAAAATGGACTCAAAGTGGGATTGCCACTCATCCACCCAGAGTTTTGCAAGAGGCTCTCAGTCTTCGCCGTTATCACAAGGCGACTCCTGCGTCATCATTATCTTCGGTGTCGGCGGCGATCTCACCCGACGCAAGCTCGTGCCTGCACTGTTCCATCTGGCCTGCAAGGGATGCCTTTGCGAAACATTCAGGGTGTTGGGTATTGACCGCGAAACAAGGGATGTTGACGTCTTTCGTACGGAGATGCGTACCGCCGCGGAGATATCGCTGGAAATTCCGGGCTTCAGTGATCGTGAATGGGATGCTTTCGCGCCGTGTCTGGATTACATCGCTGGTGATTTCGCCGATCCGGAGACCTACAAACGTCTGGCCGAACGGCTCGACGAAATTCCCGCCCCCGTAGGTGCCAACCGGCTTTTCTATCTCGCCACGCCGCCTTCCGTCGCGCCCATGATTATCGACGGTCTCTCGAAGAGTGGACTGAACCACGGGGAGAACGGGTGGTCCCGCATCATCCTTGAAAAACCGTTCGGTCGCGACCTCACTTCGGCGCGCGCGCTTAACCACGCGGTAGCGCAGGCCTTCGATGAACGGCAAATTTATCGCATCGATCATTATCTGGGAAAGGAGACGGTGCAAAACATTTTGTTTTTCCGCTTCGGCAACACCCTGTTCGAACCTGTGTGGAACCGCAGCCATGTCGATCATGTTGAAATCACCGCTGCCGAGCCTCTGGGCGTCGGTCACCGCGCCGGTTATTACGAGGAAGCCGGCGCCCTGCGCGACATGGTGGCCAACCATCTCATGCAACTGTTGGCCCTGACCGCGATGGAGCCGCCGGTCGCTTTCGATGCGGACTCGGTACGGGACAAAAAAATCGAAGTCTGGCGCTCAATCCGGCTGATGAGCCCCGATGATGTAGCAACACATACGGTGCGCGCTCAATATGAGTCCGGCATCATCGACGGTGCGCCCGTACCCGGATACAGGGACGAGCAAGGCGTGGCTTCCGCCTCGACGACGGAAACATATGCCTCGCTGACGTTTTTCATCGACAGTTGGCGCTGGGCGGGTGTGCCATTTTACCTGCGTACGGGTAAACGGATGGCCGACCAGGTCACGGAGATTGCCGTGCATTTACGCCGCCCTCCACTCAGTATCTTTCCGGGAGAGGATGATCTGGAGCCGAATGTCATTATCCTGCGGCTTCAGCCTAACGAGGGGATTAGCGTGGCCTTCGGGGCCAAACAACCAGGCATAAGAAAGGCTGGTCCGGTGCGGATGGACTTCCGTCACCAGTCAGAATTTGGTCGCCATCCACCCTCCGCCTATGCCACTTTGCTTCTGGATGCCATGCGTGGCGATGCCACCCTGTTTACCAGGCGGGATGGCGTGGAGGCGCAATGGCGCGTCATTACACCCATTGAGGAAGCATGGGCAGCGGATGAGACCCCGCTTCCCACGTATGTCGCGGGCAGCGGTGGCCCGGTCGAGGCGGATGCCTTGCTGGCGGGAAATGGTCATAAGTGGCGTTCGATCACCGAGGCCGCAGCCTGGAATGCCCATGATAAAGAATAGAAAAATTGTAACTACTCAGCACCCCTATGGATTGGTTGTCATTGCGAGGAGGAACGACGAAGCAATCTCGTATTTCCACGAAATTCAAGATTGCCGCAGTCGCTTTCGCTCCTTCGCAATGACAAAACGATGGGTGCTGAGTAGTTACGAAAAATTTATCGATCCGCTTGCGGCGATAATAGCCGACCTCCACTCACGCATTTTACGATCGCTTCCAGGGAGGAAGAATAATGAATATTGATCCGGTTTGTGGTATGGAAGTCAAAGAGGGTTCGCCCCATAGCGCAGAGCATGACGGGCATCTGTGGCATTTTTGTAGCGCCCATTGTGTGAAAAAATTCAAGTCCGAACCGGAGCAGTTCACCATGGATCCGGTATGTGGTATGCACGTTAAACCCGAATCCTCCCATCGCATCAAACACGACGAAAAAAGCTACCGTTTTTGCAGTAAAAAGTGTCTGGACAAGTTTTCGGAAGATCCACTGTCTTACGTGAAAAAGGATCATGTTTGCGAGCACCATCATGCCACTGGAACCCATCATCCGGCCAACGGTCCCGAGGCCATGTTCTTCTGCCCGATGTGCCCCGGTCAAGAACAGAAGGGTCCTGGCATCTGTAAACAATGCGGCATGGCGCTGGAAGCGATGGCAACGCCTCAACTTGCCCAAAAAACTGAATACGTCTGCCCCATGCACCCGGAGGTTGTCAGCGATGTGCCGGGAAGCTGCCCGAAGTGCGGCATGGCGCTGGAGCCGCGCACGGTGACCGGCGAAGAAGAAAATCCGGAACTCATCGATATGACAAGACGTTTCCGGATCAGTACGGCGCTGGCCGTGCCCCTCTTTCTGCTGGCTATGGTCGCCGACCTTGCTCCCGGCTGGCTGCCGGGAGGATTTTCCATGCACGCGGTGCAATGGACTGAATTTGTACTAGCGACGCCAGTGGTGCTATGGGGTGGCTGGCCATTCTTCGAGCGCTTTGCCCTGTCCATCAAAACCTGGAACCTGAATATGTTTACGTTGGTCGGTCTCGGCGTAAGCGTGGCCTGGATCTACAGCGTGGTTGCGCTGCTGCTGCCGGAAATCTTTCCGCCGTTGATGCGCATGGAGGATGGGCTGGTCAATGTCTATTTCGAGGCCGCGGCAGTCATTACCGCGCTGGTGCTGCTTGGTCAGGTACTGGAGTTACGCGCTCGCTCCCGCACCAATGAAGCCATCAAACTACTGCTCGGTATGGCGCCGAAAACAGCCCGGCGCATCCATGCGGACGGTTCTGAAACCGATGTGCCCATGGAAGAGGTACAGGCAGGCGATATTCTGCGCATCCGTCCCGGCGAAAAGGTGCCCGTGGACGGAGTGGTAACCGAGGGTGAGGGCCATGTCGATGAATCCATGGTGACCGGTGAACCGCTGCCGGTGGAGAAATTCGTCGGTGAAAAACTGATTGGCGCCACGGTCAACGGTAATGGTTCGCTGCTGATGCGGGCCGAGAAGGTGGGCGCGGATACGCTGCTGTCACAGATTGTAAACATGGTCGCCGAGGCCCAGCGCTCGCGGGCGCCGATCCAGAAGATGGCCGACACCGTCGCCGGCTATTTTGTGCCAGCCGTGGTCGGCGCGGCCCTGATCACCTTTGCCGTATGGTTCTTCGTCGGCCCACAACCGCGCCTGGCGCATGCCATTATCAATGCGGTGGCGGTGCTGATTATCGCCTGTCCTTGCGCGTTGGGGTTGGCTACGCCGATCTCCATCATGGTGGGGACTGGTCGTGGCGCTACCGTCGGTGTACTGATTAAAAACGCCGGAGCGCTGGAAATCATGGAAAAGGTGACTATGGTCGTGGTGGACAAGACCGGCACCGTAACCGAAGGCAAGCCTGCCCTAACCACCGTTCGAGCAACAGGGAGTATGACCGAAGACGAGGTATTGCGTCTGGCGGCCAGTATAGAACGGGCCAGTGAGCATCCCCTGGCGGAGGCCATTGTTCGCGCGGCAGCCACGCAGACTTTGGAGCTACAACGGGTTGAGAATTTCTCAGCGGTCGTCGGCAAGGGCGTACGCGCCACTGTGGCAGGCCGGTCCATCCTGCTAGGCAACGCCAAATTGATGCAGGATAACGGCATTGATACAGATGCTTCCCAAGCTGAAGTAGAGGAGCACCAACGCGGCGGCGAGACGGTCATGTATGTAGTCGCAGACGGGCGGCTTGCGGGCCTGCTGGGGGTTTCCGATCCAATCAAGGCATCCACACCCGATGCCATCAAGGCGCTGCACGGGGAAGGCATCGAAGTGATGATGCTGACCGGAGACAATCACAATACCGCAGCCGCCGTAGCAGCGAAGCTGGGCATTGACCGCTTCGAGGCGGATGTCCTGCCGGAAGGGAAGGCAGCCGTCGTTAAAAAGCTTCAGGATGAAGGCTGGATCGTAGCCATGGCGGGCGACGGCATCAACGACGCACCGGCATTGGCGCAGGCGCATGTTGGCATCGCCATGGGCACAGGCACGGATGTGGCCATGGAAAGCGCCGGTGTTACCCTTGTCAAGGGTGAACTGACCGGCATTGTGCGCGCTCGCAGACTATCGCGCGCCACGATGAGAAACATCCGCCAGAATCTGTTCTTTGCCTTTATCTACAACTCTGTCGGAGTGCCGATTGCCGCTGGAGTATTGTATCCTGTATTCGGGCTGCTGCTGTCGCCGGTGATTGCCGCGGCGGCGATGAGTTTCAGTTCGGTATCGGTGATTACCAATGCACTCAGGTTGCGTAAGGCAAAATTGTAAAGGAGAAACGATGCGCAGAAAAACAATCAATGGACTTATCCTGGCCGCCATAACCCTGGCTGGCTGTAACGCGGATACGACAAACAGTAGCCAGACGGAAACGAGCGCCGCATCCACAACGGCTATAAGTGCGTCAGACCCGGTGCGGGGAGCATCGCTATTTTCCACCAATTGTGCGAGCTGCCACGGCCAGGGAGGTATGGGAAGCGACCATGGTCCGCCGCTCATTAACCGCATCTACAAGCCGTCTCACCATAGCGATTTTTCCTTCTACCATGCCGTAAGCAAGGGCTCGCGCCAGCACCACTGGCAATTCGGCGATATGCCGCCTGTCCCCGGCCTTGGTATTCAGGATACAGCTGACATCATTGCTTATGTACGTCAGCAACAGAGGCGGGCCGGGATTGAATAATATATGAAAAAATCTCTTTTGTTTGTACTGGTGCTGTTGTTGTTGAGCTCATGCAGTAGCTCCGCCAACAAGGTGGTTGGCAAGGGGGATATGCTTCCAGGTATGGAGTTGCATGACCTTTCAGGAAGCATCGTCCATAGCCGGGAACTATTCAAAGGCAAGGTCATCGTATTCAATGTCTGGGCAAGCTGGTGCCCTCCCTGCCGCAAGGAAATGCCGGATTTGATCAAGTTAAGCCGGGAATTGCCGAAGGATCAGTTTATGGTGGTCGGCTTGGCCGTGGATAAAAACCTTGATGATGTCAAAGCCTTTGTTCATGATCATCAATTACCCTTCTCCGTATTCCTGGATGAGGGAGGCACTGCCATTGCCGCGCCGAAGCTGGGCATATTCAAATATCCGGAAACACTGGTCATGAACCGCGAAGGAAAGATCATTACCAAGGTGGTCGGTCCCTACCCATGGGCCGGGGCGGGTACCGTCAGAGCGCTGAAATATATTGCCAGGCATGGCGATATTCCCAAAGGATAAGCATGCGCTCCCGGCTGGCATGGAAAATCGGAGGCTGGCTCACGCTGGTGTTTGTGCTGATTGCATATGTTGGCTGGGACATGGTCGGGGATTTCAATACGCTACATCAGGAAGCCCTGCTGATTGAAGCCGTTAACCATGAGAGCCATCATCTGCATAAACTGGAAATGGATCTGGCGCATACGGTCATGCCTGTCCGTTTGTTTCTTATCAATGGCGACTGGCATCAGCGAAAAACGTTTGAAGTCAACCGTACGGCAATGGCGACGGCTCTTCGCGGGGGGGATTTCAGACAACCCGTCAACCTGCAACTTACCCGCGCATTGAAGGGCATCACATCCAGGGCCAGACAGGTTTTCTCTTTACCGTTTTCTTCCAACAACCTTGAGGGTCCGATCCTGATGCGGGAGATTGATAATATCGTAGATAAAGCCTCGAAAGACCTGTCTGCAAGACATCATAAACTGGATCAAAGCGTGAATACGGCCATGCGCACGATGTCCGTCATGCGCATGGACATGCGAAACGATTTTTTGTTTTCCATCCTCGGTCTGTTTCTATTGCTTGCGGGGTTAACCGCCTACCTTTACCTGCACATGGTTCGTCCACTTGTACATCTGCGCCGTGAGTTGAAGAAAATAAGCAATGGCGACTTCAATATTCACTGCCCCGAGCTCCCCATGGATGAACTGGGCGAACTGGCTCTCGCCTGCAATTTGATGGGTGAGGCCCTGCAAGAGCGGGACATTAAATTGAATCATGCCCGTAATATGGCTGCCCATCATGAAAAAATGCGCGCTCTGGGGCTGATGGCCGCGGGTATCGCCCATGAGGTGGGCAATCCGCTGGCTGGCGCCTCTGTTTCCCTCGAAACGGCCCTGCGCAAACTGCATCGAGGGCAGAGTGAAGATGCCGTTGAGCGCATACGCATAGCCATGGGCGAATTGTCACGTACGGAAACGATTATCCGCGACATCCTCGACTATGGAAAAATGGGGACTGAATCAGACATGACGCATATCCATGTCGAAACGGTGATCCAAAGCGCAATGGCGCTGGTGCGCATGTCTCCACGCCAGAAGCGGATAAAGCTTGAAACTGTATTCAGGGCATCTCCGGCGCGGGCCATGGCCAATGCATCCATGCTGCGCCAGGTACTGGTTAATTTACTGCTGAATGCCATGGATGCCTGTGGGGAGGACGGTTGTGTGGAATTGGTAACTGAAAACCTGGATGGCGGTATCGCCATCAACGTGTGCGATAATGGTTCCGGTATCCCATCGAACCTTCAGGAGGACATTTTCAAACCTATGTTTACCACCAAGTCAGGCAACTCGGGGAGTGGAATCGGACTCGCCATCAGCCGTGAATTGATGGAACGCATGCACGGCCAACTCGAACTGGCGC
>CAZDWG010000050.1:0-8505 GCA_964509005.1 uncultured Zetaproteobacteria bacterium | reverse complement strand
TTTGCCATAAAACCTCCGAAGTATAGGGGCAGAATGGATGCAACAATCGCAGCCAGCCATCCAGAGCGGTCAGCATGGTAATCTGTGTTTCGACTTTGGCCGCCTCATCCTCGCCATAGAGTGCTACCTTGGCCGCTTCTACGTACCAGTCGCAATAAACACCCCAGATAAACCCGTACAAACTCGTTGCCGCTTCATTAAAGCGATATTCCGCCAGCGCCTTATCCACCTCCTGAGCACAGGATTCCAGTTCAAATAATACCCAGCGATTGATATCCGACGCAGGCACGAAATTCGCATCTGGAAGCGCATCGCCGCGATTCATGAATACAAACCGCGCTGCATTCCAGATTTTGTTCATAAAATTGCGGTTGGATGCGATACGCTCCACATCCAGTTTCACATCGCGTCCCGGTGTCGCCATATGCGCCAGCGTAAAGCGCAGGGCATCGGCGCCGTATTGATCCACAATCTCCAGCGGGTCAACTACGTTTCCCTTCGATTTGCTCATCTTCTGCCCTTGCGCGTCACGAATCAGGGCGTGGATATACACCTCGCGAAACGGAACCTTGCCCGTAAATTTAAGCCCCATCATAATCATACGGGCAACCCAGAAGAAAATAATATCGAACCCGGTCACCAGCACACTGGTCGGGTAGAATGTCTCCATCTCCTTTGTTTCGCGCGGCCACCCCAGCGTGGAAAACGGCCACAGCCCGGAAGAAAACCAGGTATCGAGTACATCCTCATCCTGCCGAATGCGCGTGCCGCCGCAGCCTTCGCAACGTTCCGGAGTTTCATGCGCCACGGTAATCTCCTCGCACTCGTCGCAATACCACGCCGGAATACGATGCCCCCACCACAACTGCCGGGAAATACACCAGTCCTGAATGTTGCGCATCCATTCGAAATAGGTCTTTTCCCAATGCTTCGGCACGAATTGAATATCGCCGTTTTCCACCGCCTCGATGGCCGGTTTCGCCAGCGGTTTAATATCCACATACCATTGGTCGGTCAGATACGGCTCCAGCACGGCATGCGAACGGTCGCCACGCCCGATCGCATGGGTATGTTCCTCGATTTTGTGCAGCAAGCCTGCCGCATCAAGGTCCGACACGACGTGTTCCCGTGCTTCATAACGCTCCATGCCGCGATATTTCTCCGGCACGTCCGCGCAATCCAGCATATGCGCCCGTGGCGTCAGGATATTCAGCATTGGCAAATCATGCCGTTTGCCAACTTCATAGTCGTTAAAATCGTGCGCAGGTGTAATTTTCACGCAGCCCGTGCCGAATTCGGGATCAACATACGCATCAGCAATCACCGGGATCTCCCGGTTGGTCAACGGCAGAATAACTGTTTTACCCACCAAGTCCGTGTAGCGAGCATCATCCGGATGCACGGCAACCGCCGCATCGCCAAACATCGTTTCAGGTCGCGTGGTCGCCACAACCACATGTTGCTCGGGGTTATCGGCCAGCGGATAGCACATATGCCACAGGTGTCCCGCTTCGTCTTCATGCACCACTTCCAGATCGGACACCGCTGTTTCCAGCACCGGATCCCAGTTGACCAGGCGCTTGCCCCGGTATATCAGCCCCTCCTCATACAAACGGACAAACACCTCGCGCACGGCCTGAGACAAGCCCTCATCCAGCGTAAAGCGTTCACGCGACCAGTCGCAAGAACAGCCGAGCCGTTTGAGTTGGCCAACGATGGTTCCCCCGGAATGCTCTTTCCAGTCCCACACCCGATCCAGAAAGCGTTCTCGTCCCAGATCACGGCGGTGTACGCCTTCCTGATCCAGCAAGCGTTCGACCACCATCTGCGTCGCAATGCCTGCATGATCCGTGCCGGGCTGCCATAAGGTGCTTTTGCCGCGCATACGCTGCCAGCGGATCAGGATATCCTGTAGCGTGTAGGAAAAGGCATGCCCCATATGCAGGGTTCCGGTCACATTCGGTGGTGGAATAACAATACAATAAGCATCTTCGCCGGATTGAGGCGAGAAGGCATCGGAATCCAGCCACTGGTCGGAAATCGCGGACTCGACGGCCTGCGGATCATAGGTTTTAGCCAATTCAACTGTTTTTTCTGTCATGCATGAATGCTACGGAAGCCGAAGCCATTGGCAAAGCATCACATCAACCCTGCTGAGCCGTTACACTCCGTCATTACAAATTTGTAACTACTCAGCACCCATCGTTTTGTCATTGCGAAGGAGCGAAAGCGACTGCGGCAATCTTGAATTTCGTGGAAATACGAGATTGCTTCGTCGTTCCTCCTCGCAATGACAGCCAATCCATAGGGGTGCTGAGTAGTTACACAAATTTTCAGGTTTTATTTCCTTTCCCGCCCAGATATTGCGGGTTCATGTCCAGTTGCTGATAGCTGCGGAAGCGTTCACGCGAGGCATGCAGCAACGGTTCGTCCCATGCATCGACAAAATCCACAACCGAAGAGAACCCCGTCAGGTCAGGAGGAATCTCACAACTGCCGTTGATCAGCACCGCTGGCTGGTTATCACGGCATATATCCAGCGCTAACAAAATAGGGTGTTCGGCATTTTCCATCGTATCCTCACCAGCCACGCCATGCGCCAGAAAGGATTCCGGGTGTACCGTCCACAGACGTTCATCCAGCCTGGACATAAAGCCGGGGTCAGGGCACAAAATGAGCGCATGCGGCGTTAATCGTCCACGCCGGAGCATCAAACGGGCAATCCCTTCCACGCGATCCGACCCGTCCAGATGCTCAAAATACACCTTGGTTAGAGGTAATGAATCAGTGCCCAACGTTACCCTTCCACCCCTTTGCCAGCATAACCAGGGCTGCGACCGGGAGAATCAAGGTAAGCAGTCGCGCCGTTGACGGCTGAATATGATAGCCCAACCCCAGAACGGCGGCAAGAATGGCAACAGCCAGCCCGATCACTCTCGAACACCATGCGGACTTCCCCCATGCCGCCACCGGCCACTGTTTCGACCACCGCCAGAACGCCCACATGGTGACCATGCCCACGGCCAGCCCCACGGCCACATCCAGCGGAAAATGCACACCGCCGTAGATGCGGCCATATGCAGCAAGCAGAAACAGGCATGCCGCGACCCACGCCCGCCAGTCACCTCGCGTCCAGAGGAGAAAAGCTAATAACACCATGACACCGCACGATGTGGCATGACCGGATGGAAACGAATGCGCCCTTAGCGTATCTCCCAGCACATGGACATTCGTCAGCACCGCCGGTGGTCTCGGCAGATCAAACATTCGTTTTAACAACTGCGCGACCAGACCGGAGACCACAAACGCCGCCAGTGCCGCGCTCCCCAAACGCAAGCGGAATAACATCAGTAACGTACATACCAGCGCCACAACGAGTCCATCCCCCAAACCGCTGATAACACCAAAAATGGTATCACCGACAGCATTGTGGGCGTCATTGATGAGCCGGAATATATACACTTGCATCAATATGAAAGATCACCCGATGGATCTTCAACTTCCATCCGAGAAAAGGCCCAGTTGCCGCAAACGCTGCTGGCGTTGTTCAAGCAAATCGGGCAAGGGTATGGCAAGCAGTTCAGACAGTGCCTTCCCCAGCATATCACTCATCAGTTCAGCCGCCCTTTCCGCATTTCCATGCGCGCCGCCCACGGGTTCGGGAATAACTCCGTCAATCAACTTCAACGCCTCCAGATCTTTGGCGGTCGGTTTCAACGCTTCGGCGGCCTGCTCGGCATATTTCCTGTCATGCCACAAAATAGCGGCGCAGCCCTCCGGCGATATTACTGAATAGGTGGTAAATTCCTGCATGTACAAACGATCTCCAACACCAATAGCCAATGCACCGCCGGAGCCACCCTCACCAATGACCGAGCAGATGACCGGCACCTTAATCGCCGAAAGCTCCATCAAATTGCGGGCAATCGCCTCACTCTGACCCCTCTCCTCCGCATCAACGCCAGGCCATGCACCCGCCGTGTCGATAAAGGTCATAATCGGCATTTCAAAACGCTCGGCCAACTGAAATAAACGAAGCGCTTTACGGTACCCTTCCGGCCGGGGCATGCCAAAATTACGACGGAGCTTTTCCTTGGTATCACGGCCCTTTTGGTGCCCGACAAGCATCACGGAATGTTCGCGGAAGCGGGCCATACCCCCCACAATCGCACTATCATCGCCAAAGGTCCGATCACCATGCAATTCGTGGAAGTCATCGAACATCAAAGGCACGTAATCGAGAAAATAGGGTCTGTCAGGATGGCGCGCCAGTTGCGTCATCTGCCAGCGGTCTACCTTGGCATAAATTTTTTTGATGAGCTTGTCACGCTTGATGCGCAGCTTCTCTACTTCCTCGGCAATATTCACGCCAGCATCGCCGCCCATGGCGGAAAGTGCGTCGATTTTTGAAGTCAGCTCAGCAATGGGGCGTTCAAAATCCAGATAACTACGCGGCATATCTCCTCCTTTGTTCCCGCCTTCCATGTTGCCTTTCCTTACATTTTGGCTGCCATGGGCGGCAAATGAGATGGACGCCATCGACGCCGAACCATATCTGGAGTTGCTGTTTCACCTCACTATTCCAGCACAGCGACAAATCTGATGAAAGCTCCGCCTGGCTCCCGTTAGCCAGACGAAGATAAAATGAAACCTTCGCATCCCCCGGGTTTTTATCGGCCAAATCCCTGAAGCGGACAATGGCCGCCTCATCCCATGCCAGTGCGCTTACCGCGATACGAATACATGCAAGCTGTCTGGTCAGCACGGATTCCAGCGGCTCAATGGCTTCCGCTACGAGCGATAATTCATCGCGCGACCGGTCCACGCGCACGACCGCCAGCAATGCCTGCTCCCCGTCGAGATATTCAGATACTTCCTGATACAGATCGGCGAAACAAACCATTTCAGCGCTGGCATGCAAATCCTCAACCTGAATGAACGCCATTGTGCCGCGAGTACCGCGATGCGTGCGCACGCTGCTCACACCCACGGCAGTCACCACCCTGGCGCCATCCGCAAGCTGCTTCACATCCTCCATGTTAACATTGGCCAGTCCCTCCACATGGCCTAAATATTCTTCCAGCGGGTGTCCTGTCAGATAAAAACCCAGCACTTCGCGTTCATTATTAAGACACTCTCCCATGCCCCACGGCTGCACATCGGGGAATCCACCCTTCAACCCTTGCGGTTCAGCCACTTCAAACAGGGCGGATTGATGCGCTTCCACCTCATGCCGCTTATGCGCCGCGCGCTCCATGGCCTCGCTGAGGCCTTCCAGCGCCGCACGGGTGTGCGGAATCAAGCCTTCAAAAGCTCCCGCCTTAATCAAGGCTTCGGCCATACGCTTGTTCAATGCACGAGCGGGCAGACGCGTGCATAAATCCGCGAATGAGGAAAACGCACCGCCATCGTTACGCACGCGCACCAGCGCGCACACCGCCGCCTCCCCGACACCCTTTATCGCACCCAAACCAAAACGAATCGCTTGCGCGCCTTCCGGAACGAATTCCCAATCGGATGTGTGAACATGGGGTGGAAGAATCGGGATTCTCATATTCCGGCAATCCGCGATGAGGCTACAGACCTTGTCACTGTTACCCATATCGCAGGAAAGCGTGGCCGCCATAAATGCCTGAGGAAAATGTGCTTTCAAATAGGCCGTCTGATAAGCAATCAGCGCATAAGCGGCTGAATGGGACTTGTTAAAACCATAACCAGCAAATTTCTCCATTAAATCAAAAATCTGCTCGGCCCTGTCGGCGGGAATCTTCTTCTTTCCAGCGCCTTGCATAAAAATTTTACGCTGTTTAGCCATTTCCTCGGGCTTTTTCTTACCCATGGCACGACGCAACATGTCGGCCTGACCCAGGGTATAGCCAGCCAGCACCTGAGCAATCTGCATCACCTGTTCCTGATACAGAATCACGCCGTTGGTTTCCTGTAAAACAGGTTTCAACTGAGGCAGAAGATAGACAATTTCTTTCCGCCCGTGTTTGCATTCGATGAAATCATCCACCATGCCTGATTCCAGCGGGCCCGGCCGATACAGGGCGACCAACGCGATAATATCTTCAAAACAATCCGGCTTCAGGCGTGTGAGAAGATCACGCATGCCGGATGACTCCACCTGAAATACAGCAGCGGTATTGGCTTCCTGTAGCAGCCGGAAGGTCGCCACATCATCCAGCGGAATGGTGCTAATACCAAAGTCGGCGTGCTTACCGTGCTGACGAATCAAACGACAGGCCAGGTCGATCACGGTCAGTGTTTTCAGACCCAGAAAATCGAACTTGACCAAGCCGACCTTTTCGACGCATTTCATATCCCATTGCACGATCACGCCGTCTTCACGCGCCTCCTTGTATAGCGGCGCGGTTTCCACCAGCGCATCACGGCCAATCACCACGCCTGCGGCATGCTTGCCCGCATGCCGGTGCAAACCTTCGAGTTTGCGGGCAATGGCAAACAGCCGGGCTACCGTGTCATCATGGTCCAGCATCGTCTTCAGGCGCGGCTCGACGGCCAGCGCCTTGTCCAGGGTCATCTTCAAATCGCTGGGGATTAATTTGGCGATGCTATTCACCTGGCTCAGCTCCATACCCAGGACTCGCCCCACATCACGTATCACCGCCTTGGCTTTCATCGACCCATAGGTAATGATTTGCGCCACCTGGTCGGCACCGTATTTCCCGGTGACATAGCGGATCACTTCATCGCGTCGGCTCATACAAAAATCAATGTCAAAATCCGGCATTGAAATACGCTCGGGATTAAGGAACCGCTCAAAAAGCAAGCCATAACGGATCGGGTCCAGATCGGTAATACCCAAACAATAGGCGGTAATGGAGCCAGCGCCCGAACCCCGTCCCGGTCCTACTGGAATGTCATGCTCTCTGGCCCACCGGATGAAGTCCGCCACAATGAGAAAATAGCCCTGGAAGCCCATCTGCTGGATAATACCCAGTTCAAAATCCAGCCGTTCTTCGTAAGCCTTGCGGTCCGCGCCGGGCGAGCCCGCGACAATCGTCGGCCAGCGCATTTCCAGGCCTTCTCTGGCCTGCATGAGCATATATGCCTTCACATCCATGCCATCTGGCGGTTGAAAATCCGGTAATTGATACTGACCAAACTGCATATCCACATTACAACGCCTGGCGATATGCAGACTGTTCTCCAGCGCCTCCGGCACATCCTCGAACAATTCACACATGTCCTGATGTGATTTCAGATAATGCTCCGGCGTATAATGATCGCCGCTTTCGTCCGCCAGCGCCCTCCCGCTCTTGATCGCCAGCATGGCCTTGAATGCATGAAAATCCTCACGCTCAAGAAAATGGGCATTGTTGGTAGCGACAAGTCCCGTCCCGGTTTCATGTGCCAGTTCAATGAGTTGCCGATTCAGAGGTTCCTGACCTGTGATACCGTGACGCTGTAATTCAATAAAAAAATGATGATTGGGAAAGATTTCGGCATATTCCAGCACCGCTTGTCGGGCAAGATCAGTATGCCCATGCCTCAGGCGCCGTTCAACCTCGCCATTCCATCCTGAAGACAGCGCAATCAAGCCCTCGCCATACTGACGCAACAGGGCTTTATCGACGCGCGGTTTATAGTAAAACCCTTGTAAATAACTGATGGAAACCAGCCGCATCAGATTATGCCAACCGTGATTATTGCGCGCCAGCAGCAACAGTTGCGGATATGTCGGCCCGCGTGGCCCGGCACTGATCTTCCGCCGGTGGTCATCGCAAAGGAACACCTCGCAACCCAGTACCGGTTTAATGCCCCGACGCATGGCTGCACTGTAGAATTCGACCGCACCAAACAGATTGCCATGGTCGGTCAGGGCAATAGCGGGTTGCCGCAGTTCCGCGGCTTTGTCCAGCATGGCCGAGACAGACATCGCGCCCGCCAACAGGGAAAAGTCGGAATGCACATGGAGGTGAGCAAAAGGCGCAAACTGCATGCCCCAAGCCTAGCCTGCATCATGTACAAATGCAGCTTCGTCCTTGATTGTTCCTTCACCCGCAACATATCCTTACCCGGCTGATCGCAAGCGGACGGGGAGGAAGCGAATGCAGAAGAATATTTTATCTCGCCAAAGAAAGCTGCTGCTCATCTGTATTGCCGTGAGTCTTCTTTATCTCGCTATTGCAGCGAGAGATACCTTTACCGTTAAACCCATGCCGATGGCATCCATCAGCAACAGTTCAGCAAACAAACACACATCACATGGCCGCACACTGGTTATTCTTCTGGATTCAGCACAGTACCCGAAAGTATTTAGCCCTGCGTACATGCCCTTTACTTCACAAACAATCAAGCGCGGCGTATGGGGTTATTCCAGGGTGGTTGGAATCCCTCTTTCGATCGCCGGTGATCATGCCCTGTTTGAAGGAAAGATTGATTCTATCTCCAGCATTATCGAAGACTTTACCCCGGTATCTGCCAAAGAAGACAATCTGTTCCGGCACCTTACAACACAAGGGAAGAAAGTGATTCTGA
>CAZDWG010000049.1:0-8612 GCA_964509005.1 uncultured Zetaproteobacteria bacterium | reverse complement strand
TTTCTCGCACCTTTTGGGATCTTTGTTCGACTGCCCAAAATCAAAGACAAAAACAGCAAGGTGCGCCCCGGTGATGTACAATTCGTATTGGAAAAAGCAGACGGGAAACCGTTTGCCCATGTGTTACACTGGCTGGTGCTCCGCTCCATGCAGCAAGCCCGGTACACACCTGAAAACGAGGCCCATTTTGGGCTTGCGTACCCGGTCTATTGCCATTTCACCAGTCCCATCCGTCGTTATGCTGATTTGACCGTTCATCGCAGATTGAAGGCTTTACTGAACAAACAGAATCCGGACAAGACGCAACCGGCATCAGAACTCGCCTCTATTGGCACCCACGTCTCCGTACAGGAGCGTAAACAGCAACGCGCCGAATGGGACACGCAGGCTATGCTGGCAGCACTGTATCACCGGAAAGATGTAGGTGAGACAATGCCCGCCATGATCTCCGGCGTCACCAAGCGGCGAATCTTCGTGGAACTGGAGTCGACGCTGGCCGAAGGATCGTTGAGCGTGGATGATCTCAGCGGCATGTTTGTACTGGATGAAACCAGCCACCGCCTGCATGCGCGCAAAGGCGGCGTCAATTACGGTTTGGGAGATAAAATTGAGGTTGTTATCGAATCTACGGATCCGGTGCGTGGATTAATTAATGTCAGTTTGACGGCGGCGCAAAAGCCAAAGACCTGAATGCGTCGAGAAAAGGAAACGCTATGCCTTACTTCTGCCAGAATTCAGGGGTGAGTAATACAAAAAAAGTATAAATTTCGAGGCGACCGAGAATCATGCCAAACATCAGCACGCTCTTGGCCGCTGCGGGTAATAATTCATAATTGTGCGCTGGACCGACCGCGCCAAAGCCGGGCCCGGTATCGGAAAGACAGGCAGCGGAAGCACTCAGAGACGTGAGTATATCCACACCAGTCAATGCAACCATGATGGCAATGGCGAAGAAACTCACTATGTACAAAACGGAGAATCCCCATAGCGATTGCGCCACGCTCGATTTTAGAGGTCGGTTTTCAATCTTCACATGCATGATACCGTGCGGATGCACCAGGCGCCGTAATTCACGTCGGGCATGACGGAACAGCAGTAATAAACGAACGACCTTCATGCCTCCAGACGTGGAGCCGGCGCACGCACCAACCAGCATGATCAAAAGCATGACCAGGATCGGGCCTGGCGGCCATGTGCTGTAATCACCGACGGTAAACCCCGTGGTGGTGGCGACGGACACGACGCTGAATACGACTTCATCCCAGCTACTGCCATCAGCGGTTCCGGGAACGACCAGCAAACCAATGAATAGCGCCAGGAAAAACAGTCCTCCCAGATAGAATCTAAATTCATCATCGGCCAGATACAGTTTAAGCGAAACACCACGGCGCACAGCGGCGAAATGCAGCGCAAAATTCACTCCCGATACGAACATAAAAAAGATTGCCAGGATATGCAGGGCAGGTTTCCCATAATATCCGAAGCTGGCATCATGCGTGGAAAAACCACCGGTAGACACCGTACACATGGCATGGTTGACGGCGTCGAACCAGCCCATGCCTGCCCACCCGTAAGCCAGCGTACACAGAAGGGTGATGCCCAGATAAATCGCCCACAACGCCTTGGCCGTTTCGGAAACGCGCGTGGTGAGTTTATCCTTGACCGGCCCCGGAACTTCGGCGCGCAGTAGCTGCATGCCGCCGGTACCCAGAAAGGGCATGACGGCAACGACCAGTACAATGATACCGATACCTCCCAGCCACTGTAGCATGGAACGCCAGAACAGGATGGAGGGCGGCATGTGGTCCAGTCCGGAAAGGACGGTGGCCCCCGTGGTGGTCAAGCCGGACACTGTTTCGAAGACACCGTCCACGAATGAATGACATATACCCATCACCCAGAATGGCGCGGCCCCGAGTAAAGACAATAATATCCATGCCAGCGCCACAATCAAAAAACCATCGCGATGTCCAAGATGTGATGGCGCGGGACCCGACACAAGCGCCACGATAGTCCCGGCTAACATCACCATTCCGCCGGGAACGGTAAATTGCAAGGCATGGCCGGTGTGGTAATAGACAGCCACTCCCGCCGTGATAACCATGCTGCTTCCGAATAACACGGATAGCATGGCCAGTGTCCATACAACGCCTCTTGGATGCATCCTAGAAGAATTCCAAATGTACTTCGAACAGCCTTTCGGTCGCCTGGACCGAACTGTTGTGCGTCACCATGATAATATGGTCATGCGCCTGGATGCGCGTATCCCCCCTGGGAATGATCACATCGTCTTTACGCAGTATAGCGCCTACCATCGTTTCATCAGGCAGCTTGAGGTTACAGAGTGGCGTATCCATGATATTGCTGGTTTCCAAAGCCTCGGCCTCCAGCACTTCCAGGCTACCGTCACCCAGTGAAGACATGCCCAGAATACGGCCTTTACGGATGTGACTCATCACGGACGATACCGTGGTCAGGCGCGGAGAAATCGTTACATCCAGACCTATTTCGCGGACAAGATCGGAATATATGGCGCGATTTACCAGTGTCATGATATGGGGTATTTTATATTTCTTGGCAATCAAACTGGCAAGGATATTCGTTTCATCATCGTTCGTCAGCGCGAGGAAGGCATCCATTTTGTCCACATTTTCCTCTTCCAGCAATTCACGATCCAGGGCGTTGCCTGCAATGACTATGGACTTATCGAGATGCTCAGCCAACCAATGCGCACGCTCTTCATTATGTTCGAATATTTTCAGTGTAACGTTCAGGGCTTCGAGTTGTTGGGCCACAATAAAACCGATATGCCCGCCACCCACCATCATCACATGCTTGCGCCCGCCCGCTTCGTGCTGCATGCCCGCGGTATTCAGAAAATCATCCACATGTTTACTGTTCATAACCGCATAGATGGTGTCACCCGCGAGCAACACGGTATCGCCCTTGGGGACCTTCCATTTCCGGTTATGTTCATGCGCCACGATATTGACGGGTAATCCCGCCATGGCTTCGCCCGAATCCATGAGTGAGACACCGGCCAATTCACTCTTGGGAGGAACGCGAAGCCCCACCAGCGTAATTTTACCGTCGGCGAATTCCTGTGCGTCCGCCGCAGATGAAATCTGGAAACGTTTGATGATTGCCTTTGCCGCTTCGGTTTCGGGAGAGATCATCAGATCAATGGGCAGATCATCCCTTCCGCACAGTTTTTCGTTCCGGACATACTCGGGTTCCCTCACCCGCGCTATCTTGGTCGGCACCTTAAACAGCGAATGCGCCAACTGACAAGCCAGCATATTCACCTCGTCATTGGTCGTGGCGGCAATTAAGATATCCGCATTGGCGGCATTGGCCCGTTCCAGCACGCTGGGCAGCGAGGCATGACCGTGCACGGTTTTTACGTCCATGCAATCTGAAACGCGTTGGAGAAGTTGTATGTCCTTGTCCACCACGACCACATTGGCCCCTTCCTTTACCAATCTCTGGGCAACATTAAATCCCACTTCGCCTGCTCCAAGAATCAGGACATTCATGTACCATTCCCCTCGGGTTTATTCAAACGGAAACTTTTCATCTTGCGATGCAACTGGCTGCGTTCCATACCGATATCTTCCGCCGTGCGGCTCACATTCCAGTTGTTTTTGTGCAGGTGATGGCGCAAATAACTTTGCTCAAAGGCCTCTCTGGCAGAGTGAAAATTACCAACCCGACCTTTATCAGATGGCATGTCTCCCTGGTCCAGTGGCAGCATATCAACCATCGTAATCGTTTCTCCCGGTTTGAGAATATGGCAGCGCTCAATGTAATTGCGCAATTCGCGCACATTTCCGGACCATGGATAGGATTGTAACATGGTCATCGCCTCTGGCGTGAATCGAACCGGATTGCCGCCCAAAACGACGGTTTGCTCATCCGCCAGCATGTCCACCAGCAGAGGAATATCTTCGACGCGCTCGCGTAAGGCAGGCATGCGGATATTGACCACGTTTAAGCGATAATAAAAATCTTCGCGTACCACACCATCGCTGAGGGCCTGTTCCAGATCATGGCTGCTGGCGGCAATAAGCCGTACATTGATAGGCAGCGCGGCGGAATTGCCAATCCGCTGCACAGCATGATCCTGCAACACCCGCAAGACCTTCGCCTGCGCGGCCAGGCTTAAATCCGTCAGTTCGTCGAAGAACAGGCTGCCGCCATTGGCCATTTCAAAACGGCCTCGCTGGGTATGCAAAGCACCGGGAAAGGCGCCTTTTTCATGCCCGAATAATTCGGAATCCATACGTGTATCGGGGACGCCCGCGGTATTTGCCGCCACGAAGGCTTTCTCCGAACGCGCGGAATACTGATGCAGGAGCCGGGCGGCTACGGACTTGCCGGTACCATGCTCCCCCAGGATCAGCACGGGAGCCTCCGTTGTCGCAACTTGTCGAATCATCTTTCTGACTTCATGGATGGCAGCACTCTGACCAATAAGCTCACATCGTGACTGTTGTTCGACATCCTGTTTCAGCTCGGAATTCTCCCATGCAAGTTTGCGCTTCTCCATGGCATTACGCGCCAGGATCAACAGCCGATCCGAGGAAAGCGGTTTCTCAACAAAATCGAATGCACCCTGGCGTGTCGCGCGCACGGCGGTATCGATCGTAGCATGTCCGGACATCATCACGACTGGCACATGTCGATCTATGTTTTTCAGGCGTGCCAGCGTTTCGAGGCCATCAATACCAGGCATCCAGATATCCAAAAGGACACAATCCACCGGTGCTTTACGGAAGCGAGCAACGGCTTCCTCACCAGACGCGGCACACGTGACCAGATAGTCTTCATCCTCAAACAGGCCTTGTAACGAATCGCGAATAGCCTGCTCATCATCCACGATCATAATACATTTACTCATGCCGCCTCCATGGGGGGATCAGGTAAGGGAAGGGATAAGCAGAAATGCGTAGGATTCCTTGATGACTTAAGCCTCAAATCCCCTTCGTGTTCCTGGGCAATACGATACGCAATGGCCAGCCCCAGCCCCGAGCCGTCCGCCTTGGTGGAATAATAAGGCTCAAAAATTTGTTCGCGGCTCTCATCAGAAATGCCTTCCCCTTCATCCAGCACATGAAATTCAGCCGCAGCCTTTCCTATTCTAGCATAAAGACGCACTTCACCGCCGTTCTTCCGCGTTGCGGCGATCGCATTATCGAGTAAATTGATCAGCACCTGACGCACCTGATCGGCATCGCATATACAGGTCGCGGGTTTATTAAACGCTTCGACCGTAACATCCTTGTAGGGAGCATAAAGTTCGCGCATTTCTTTGACTAACAGCGCCAGGGAAACCTCACCCAGACGTGGCTGCGGCAACCTCGCCAATGTGGAGAAATCGCTGATCAATCGTTGCAAACGTTCCACCTGCCCGATGATGGTATGTGTGCAGGCATCAAATACGTCGGTATGCTCCACCTGCTTGGAAAAACGGCGATCAAGACGCTCCGCCGCCAGCTTGATAGGCGTCAGCGGATTTTTTATTTCATGGGCCAACCTTCTGGCGACTTCCGTCCACGCTTTGTGCCTCTGTGCTTCAGCAAGACTGCTGACATCGTCCATGACGATCAGATAGCCGGAAAGCCCGGATGCGCCGCTGTCATGTAATCTTGCACCCCTTGCCAAAACGTGCAGATTATTTTTCCCGACCGCAATATTGAGTTCTCTCTGAAGGGATTCCTGCCCCTGATTACGCAATTCATCAAAGAACTGGCCTGTACCGTGCAAACGGCCACTGCACAGGCTGGCTATATCCTTACCGGGCAACCATCCTGATGGTAAATTGAGCAACGATTTTAATGATTCATTGAGTACGCGAATGCGGCCATCAGCATCGGAAAGCAAAACACCCGTCTGCAGGTTGGCTAACAGCGTTTCCAGAATATGTCGGCGCTGACGGCTGTTATTCAACGCCTCGGTTAGCTCCTGCTGCGCTCGCGTGAGCGCATCCACGTTATTCTTGAGTCTTTCGGTCATGCGATTAAAGGAGTGTGCCAGCGAGCCCAGTTCGTCATTCGTGGTTTCGGCAATGGATACGGTCAGGTCGCCTTCGGTGACACGGCGCAAGGCCTCTGCCAGATTGCCAATAGGCGAGGTCAGGCGGCGGGCGAACACGATGGCGACACCACCGGCAATCAGCACCACCAGTAACGTGACAATCATCATGGTGTTGGTAAATAATCCCTGGATAGCCTGACGGTTTCTTTCCAGTTCACGGTAGGTTTTGTAATCTGCTTCAACGGCCCGTGCGCTCCGTACCACACCGGAAGGCAGTGTAACCTCGGCGCGGAGCAAGCCCACGACGCCATGTTGCCCATACAATGGGGCATAACCCACCACCACTTCCCGGTCGCCTATGGTCGACAAGCCGGTCACCGCGCGTCCCAGCGCCATTGCCAGCTTGGCATTATCATCCAGTGGTTCAGCTTCCAGCGCCTCCAGCCCGCTTTTTCGCACCCCGACCAGCAGACGATCATTGGTGTCAAACAACTGTAGGCGCTGCCAATCTTCTTTGGACTGGATCTCCGCCAGACGCATATTCAAACTAGGGTAGTTAATCGGTGGACCTACCGCATTCGCCAGAGCGGTGTCGTTTTCATAAGTGATCATCCCCTGTTTTAAGTCCCCTTCCACACGTCCGTAAAACCCGCGCGCCAGATTCAATGCACGGTCCAATAGCGTATCGACGCGTACGTCGAACCATACATTCAGGCTACGCTCGACCATCTGGCTGGCTGTAATCTGAATAATCGTTGACGGGATCATCAGCATGCCAACCAGCGCCATCACCAGCTTGGCCCTGAGACGGGAACCGGGGCGCGGTTCGCTGCGTTGGCGGAACAGGCGTAACCCGTATTGCATGGACAAGCCCGCCAGAATCAGCATCAGGATAACATTGGCCCATGCGAGCAATGAACCCGCGCCCTCTCCCGAACCGCGAGGCCATAGAATGGCGGCACCAAGCAAAAGCAGGGCAGACATCAGGATAGGCAGGAAGCGCATCAATCCCGGTCCATTCATGGCAATGCAAACTCTGCGGAAGTCTTAACGCTGCTGGAACCGAACCATGCCATCATCCAGCTATGCTGCGCATCACCTTCCGTTTCATTGATTTTGATCTCCATGCGATAGCGATGGCCACCTTGCAAAAGGCTGCGATCAATGACGGGAAATTTCTTTAGCTGCGTAAGGAATTTTACCGCCCGTTTCAGATTAAAAACACGTTGTGAAATACCACTGGTCATATCCATGAGTTGCCAGCTTTGTGATACCAGATCCGGCACCACTCGCCGCCTTACGATGACCGTGGCAACCGTACGGTTCAACCAATATCTTCTGATAGCGCTAACATTAATCTTCCAATTGACACTAATCTCGGTGCCCTCGCGCAACACCTTGGCCAGATGGCTCCGGTCATAGCTGACATGCGCATCGCAGGATACGATCCTGTTGCCAATGTTCACCGATATGCGAACACCTGAATCGGCATAGGCGGCTCCGCCCATACTCAGGCACAGGAGTACTGTGGCAACGAGCCGACTTGCCGGGAACATTAAACGCCATTTCATCAGCGGGGAGTGTAGCATCAGCATCGTTCATGCAGAAGGCGCACAGGCGGATGGATCGTCTTTTTACGACTTCATCAAAAATTTACTCTTTCCCTTTTGTTTTTTCAGGGGCTACCTTCCGCTGCATGCGACAAACACCGATCCCGGAAACTATCATACATAAGGATGGGCGGTATGAATAAAGCCAACCGCCAGGAGAGGATAACCGAAAACTCCACTGACACGCCACTGCTGCGCGTGGCAACCTTCAATATTCAGGCAGGCATTGGCAGTCGTCGCCTTCGGCATGTCCTGACGCACAGTTTCCGTTATGTGTTGCCCCATCGTCAGGTCCTTGCCAATCTCAATCTGATTGCCGGACAATTGAAGGGTTTTGACATTGTTGCCTTACAAGAAAGTGACAGCGGTTCATTCCGTACCCGCCACATTCACCAGGCGCAATACATTGCATACCACACCGGCATGCCCTATTGCCATACCCAGATTACGCGCGATATCGGGCGTATCGCCAGCATCAGTCTGGGGCTACTTTGCCATGACCCGTGTACAAGGCTGCTTCGGCATCGTCTTCCCGCCTCACGACATGGCCGCGGCCTCATGGAAGCTGTATTACGCATCAATGACCGGGAGATAGCCTTCTTTGTCACTCATTTATCCCTGAAGAAATCGAGCAGGGTACGGCAGATGCAGTTTCTGGCCCAACGCCTGAACCGTTATCGGAGCGCCATCCTCATGGGAGACTTGAATTGCGGACCGAATGCCCCAGAATTCAATCATCTATTAACTCATACTGCATTGGAACGTCCGTCTGATTATCCATGTACGTTCCCAAGTTGGCGACCACAACGGCATCTGGATCATATTCTGGCAACCGGTGATTTGGCGGTAAGGCACCTTCGCACCATCCCGTTTATATGCTCGGACCACTTGCCGGTGATCGCCGAGATTTACATCAGAGCCTCTTGCAAAACTCTGGGTGGATGAGCGGCAATCCCACTTTGAGTC
>CAZDWG010000048.1:0-8624 GCA_964509005.1 uncultured Zetaproteobacteria bacterium | reverse complement strand
AGGGTATTTCCAGCAGCTTCACGGTACGCAAGATTTCCAATGGTGTCGGCGTAGAGCGCATCTTCCCGCTGCATTCACCCATGCTGGAGAGTATCAAGGTGGTGCGTCACGGGCGCGTACGCCGGGCCAAGCTGTACTACCTGCGCGAACTGCGCGGCAAGGCTGCACGTATCCGCGAGCACCGTGTTTAACCCGCTTTTTATGCAGGCACGCCGGTTGATCCGGGCGTAAATATTCGACCTGGATCCTGCAAGTGTTCGCGCACACATAGCGCAACCCCTTGATTCATCTAGCATATCGAAAAAAACATTCATCACCAATAAGCTGACAACATGTTTTTTCAATACGCTATATAAACCAATGTCTTACACTCTGCATGCGCGAACACTTGCAGGATCCAGGTTTGATGCAGGGGCCCCGTATGAGCCCTTTGTTGTTTAGGCAATAGGCTCAACAGGAGGTCATGGATGTCTGACCGTTTCGATTTTTTTCATGCGGCGTTGTCTGATGCGCCGGTGGCCGATGCCATTGCCGCCGAGCTGGGCCGCCAACAACATACGCTGGAATTGATTGCCAGCGAGAACATGGTGTCAAATGCGGTCATGCAGGCACAGGGCTCGGTGATGACCAACAAGTATGCCGAGGGCTATCCCGGACGGCGTTATTACGGCGGTTGCGAGCATGTGGACAAGGTTGAGGCTTTGGCTCAGGAGCGCGCCAGGGAATTGTTTGGCGTCAAACATGCCAATGTGCAGCCACATTCCGGTTCACAGGCCAATATGGCAGTCTATATGGCGGTGCTTAAGCCCGGTGACACCATCATGGGTATGGATTTGTCCCATGGCGGGCATCTGACACACGGTTCTCCGGTTAATTTCTCAGGCCGTTTGTACCATGTGGCGGCCTACGGCGTACGTGAAGATAATGAACTGATTGATTACGATGTCATGCAACAACTGGCCGATGAGCACAAGCCGAAGATGATAATCGGTGGCGCTTCCGCCTATGAGCGACCGATTGATTTCGCGCGTATGCGTAAAATCGCTGATTCCGTGGGGGCATATCTGATGGTGGATATGGCGCATTACGCCGGTCTGATTGCCGCCGGTGCGTATCCGAGCCCGGTGGGGCACGCGCATATGATAACGACGACGACGCACAAGACCCTGCGCGGCCCCAGAGGCGGCATGATCCTCACCGATGACGATGAACTAGCCAAAAAAATCAATTCGCGCATTTTCCCCGGTATTCAGGGTGGTCCGTTAATGCATGTGATTGCGGCCAAGGCGGTAGCCTTCGGCGAAGCACTGGGTGCGCAGTTCAAAGCCGATCAGCGGCAGATTATCGCCAATGCGCGTGCGTTGGCGAAAACGCTGGCTGACGGAGGTCTGCGCATCGTTTCCGGTGGTACTGATTGTCACATGTTCCGCGTGGATGTGCGGCCTCAGGGTTTGACCGGCAAGGTGGCTGAAGAGGCGCTGGAGGGGGCGGGCATTACGGTCAACAAGAATACGATTCCGTTTGACCCGGAATCACCGTTCGTCACCAGCGGTATCCGCATTGGCACGGCAGCGGTGACGACACGCGGGTTGCGGCAGGCGGAAAGTGTGCGGGTTGGTGAAATGATTCTGCGGGTGCTGGCCGCGCCGGACGATGCAGAGGTGCGCAGCGCGGTGGCGGATGAGGTGCGAACCCTGGCGGATCGCTTTCCGATCTACGGCTGATATAGTCCTGATATGCATTGCCCATTCTGCGCCAACGATGATACGCGCGTCATTGATTCGCGTGTCGTGGAAGGAGGCGCTACGGTTCGGCGCAGACGCGAATGTGAAGTGTGCAATAAACGTTTCTCCACCTATGAACGCGCGGAACTTCGCTTACCCATGGTGGTCAAGAAGGATGGCGTGAGGCAGGCATTCGATGCCGAAAAAATCCGTTTGGGTATGCAAAAGGCACTGGAAAAACGCCTCGTGTCGGCCGATGCTCTGGAGCGGAGCATGCAGGCCATTGTATGCTCGGTCCAGGAGCGGGGTGAGCCGGAAATTCCGGCGGCGGATGTAGGAAATCTTGTCATGGAGCAGTTACGTCAACTGGATGGTGTGGCCTATATTCGTTTTGCATCCGTGTATCGGGAATTCAAGGATGTGGATGAATTTCTGGCGGCGGTAAAGAATGCGATGGAGCGTAAGCATCAATAGTTCGCAACACAAGCTGTTGATTTGTGAGGAAAGATAAAATCTTGTTTTTTACTTTCCGTAGAGTAAAAAGGCCATGGACGGTTTTTTACGAGGAGATCGGGAGTAACTATGACAGTTAAAATCGCGGTATTGCCGGGTGACGGCATCGGCCCGGAAATCGTGCGCGAGGCACTTAAAGTACTGGAGGTGCTTAATAGCGAATACGGCCTGAATGCCGAGTGGGAGATGTCCGACATGGGTGGTGCGGCTTATGATGCCAGCGGCGATCCCTATCCCGAGGCCACGCGCAGGCTGTCGCGCGAGGCCGATGCGGTGCTGCTGGGCGCGGTTGGAGGCCCGAAATGGGAACCGCTCGATAAACCGCTCAGGCCGGAGTCAGGGCTGCTTGGTATTCGTGCCGACCTGGGGCTGTTTGCCAATTATCGCCCCGCCAGGGTGTACAGACAGTTACTGGACGCCTCCACGCTAAAACCGGAAGTCATCGACGGTGTGGATATTATGGTGGTGCGGGAACTGGTGAGTGGCGTGTATTTCGGTCAACCACGCGGGATTATTGAAGAACATGGCGAGCGCAAGGGCATCAACACGATGAGCTACACCGAGACCCAGGTGCGGCGTATCGCCTGTACGGCATTTGAAACGGCGCGACTGCGTGGTGGAAAGGTGTGTAGCGTCGATAAGGCCAATGTGCTCGATGTATCCGAATTCTGGCGTGAAATCGTTTGCTGTGTGCATGACGATGCGTTTCCCGATGTTGAATTGTCACATATGTATGTGGATAACGCGGCCATGCAGTTGATCCGCAACCCGAAGCAGTTCGATGTCATTGTCACATCCAATCTGTTCGGAGATATTCTGTCGGACGAGGCCTCGATGCTGACCGGCTCTATCGGCATGTTGCCTTCCGCATCCATCGGTGAGGCGCATGCGATGTATGAGCCGATTCACGGTTCCGCTCCGGATATTGCAGGCCGGAACATGGCCAATCCCCTGGCGACGATTCTATCGGTGTCCATGATGCTGAGGTACACACTGAAGCGCGGTGATCTGGCCGACGCGGTGGATACCGCAGTCGAGGCGGTGCTGGATGACGGCGTGCGCACATCCGATCTGACGGGTGGCGGTCAGACGGTTTCCTGCTCGGCGATGGGTGATGCGGTGTGTGGGAAACTAAGGCGCTGTAAATAAATGACATGGCCGTTTATACGCCTAAGGAGCCACCAGCAAAATTCATGAGCGATTTCCTTCCCCGTCAAGAGGCTTATCATGTAGCCGTGGTTGGTGCGACCGGCGCCGTGGGTCAGACCATGCTCGAGATTCTGGCCGAACGTAATTTTCCGGTTGGCGATCTTGTACCACTGGCCTCCAGCCGTAGCGCGGGCTCAACGATTGAGTTCAGAGGCAAGGAATATGTGATACAGGATCTGGCGGATTTCGATCCGTCGGGGCTGGATATCGCACTGTTTTCAGCCGGTGGCGGCACGTCGGAAAAATATGCACCGCGTTTTGCCGAATCCGGCTGTTATGTCATTGACAATTCCAGCGCCTGGCGGATGCATGATGATGTCTGTCTGGTGGTGCCGGAGGTCAACCCGCAGGCGCTGGACATGGCCAAAGAAAACCACATCATTGCCAATCCGAATTGTTCGACCATTCAGATGGTCGTGGCTTTAAAGCCGTTGCACGATGCGGTTCCTGTCAAGCGCGCGGTGGTTTCCACCTATCAGGCCGTATCCGGCGCTGGCGGACGGGCCATTGAGGAATTGGCCATACAGACGCGCAGTCTTCTTGCAGGCAATAAGGCCGAGGTTCGGGTGTTGCCGGCGCGCATCGCCTTCAATGTCATTCCGCATATTGATGTGTTCCTTGATGACGGTTACACCAGAGAAGAGCGCAAGATGATGGATGAAACGCGAAAAATTATGGCAGCGGATATTGCCGTGACCGCGACTGCGGTGCGCGTGCCTGTGTTCTACGGCCATGCGGAAGCTGTCAATCTCACCTTTGAGGCTCCCATGACCGCGGAGCATGCACGCAATATTTTGGCGCGAGCCAATGGCATCTGCGTTATGGACGATCCCGCTGGCGAAGATTATCCGTTACCCAGTGATGCGGCGGGTACCGACCCGGTTTGGGTCGGGCGCATTCGCGACGACGATTCCTGCCCGAATTCTTTGCATTTATGGGTTGTTGCCGATAATGTGCGTAAAGGTGCTGCGCTAAATGCGATTCAAATTGCGGAAATCCTTATCCGCCAGCATGTCGAATGACTGAACAAACGCACGGCAGTATTGATAGCCTGACAGACGGGGGTCAATGAAGACAATGGCTATGGATCGCTGGATACGGAGGGTTGTCGGATTTTCCGTATTGACCGCGTGCTTCATCCTGGGTGTTTCCCAAGCCTGGGCCATGGCCTTGGGAAAGATAGACGTGACAAGCCATCTGGGGGAAGTGTTTTTTGCCGAAATCCCGATACAACTGGGAAAAAATGAAGCTATTTCCAGTGTGTCCGCCGGGCTGGCCACCCCTGCCGAGTACCGTATTCTGGAGATATACCGCGATCCCGTACTGAATGCGATTCGTTCCGAAGTAAAAAATGATTCTCGTGGCATCCGCGTGGCGCTTTCTTCCAATGCCGTGATTGATGCGCCGTTCTTCAATCTGATACTGAAAGTGCGCTATGGTCATGCGACCCAATTCAAGAAATATCCTGTTTTCCTTGACTTGCCGCGGGGAAAGCCTGTTCAGACCGGGGCGCCGCCGGAAATTTCCGCGGTGAATGCGCAAGCGAACACAGGGAAAGGTGTTCAGCCGGAAACATCTGGTGTGGTCGCGCAATCTGCGGCGGAAGCCGGGCCTGCGAAGTCCGCTTTTAAGCTTTATAGCGGTTGGGCGCGAACCGAGCGCTATGGGCCCATGGTTTATGGAGACACCATCAGGACCGTAGCTCTCCGCCTGCGTGCGGATGCGCGCTATACCTTACCGCAGGTGATGATGGCTCTGTTCAACAAGAACAGAAAGAAATTCAGCCGGGGAAACGTCAACCTGATTAATGCCGGGACCTGGCTGGATGTACCGACAGCCAGTGAAGTGGAAGAAATGACGCCATCCGCGGCCAGCAAACTGCTGGCTAAACAGACGCGAGCATGGAGTGCATTGAAGAAACAGCCTCGCTATACGGCCATCGCCGAGGCGCAGAAGAATCGTTACAAGGCGCGCGTGCGCGTGGGCAATATGGCTATCGGTGTTGCTTCAGCCCCCGCCTCCGGCATGGTGGCAGGAGGAAAGACAGCCACGAAAACGGAGGGTAGCCAACCTCCCAGGACCGAACCTTCCGTGACAACAGGGGCAGCGGAAACGACAGTAGCGAATTCCGCGCAACAGGAAAAACCGGATGCGTTGCGGCAGGAAAATACCGCCTTACAGGAAAAGCTCAAAGTCGCTGACGACAAAATTGATGCCTTGTCGGATAAACTGTCCAGCGCGGATGTTGTGGCCGCCAATGCACGCATCAGGAAGCTGGAGTTAAGCCTGGCCCGTTTGCAGGCGAATCTGGACCGCAGCCGACAGGAAGCGAAGTCTCGTGGCGCCACCCCTATCCAATGGCTGACTTATCTGTTGGGTGGTCTGGTTGCTCTGTTGCTTGGAGCCGTGGGCCTGTTGCTGACCCGCGAACGTCCACATCCCGTCGTGGCTTCAGCATCAGCGAATGTTGCCACGGTTGCGCCCCCTTCGGGACGTGAAATACAGGGGAGGGAGGCGCCTGCGGTCGCGGAGTCGGATCAGACTGCCATTCCGACGGATACGCGGGAGGTTGGAGACGCCCCTGCGGATCATGCGCCGAATCTGATAGAATCCGATACGGCTGAGGCGGGGGTGCTTCAGGAGGAGTTTGAAGACACGCTCGACCCAAATGCGGACTACATGGCTGAAGCCGATATTTATCTCCGTTATGGTATGGAAGATGAAGCCATTGATCAGATAAAGATGGCGATTAAGCAGCATCCGGATCATGCCGGAGCATACATAGCATGGATTCGAGCACTCCGGTCGAAGGGCGACCAGGAGGCGATGAATGCGGCCATTGAAGCCGGACACGGGGCTTTGAAGGGTGAAGAATTGCAGGCCTTTGAGACGGCTGTTTCCCTGACCGATGAGGGAGAATCCGGGATTGATGCGGCCAGTACCGTGCCTTCCATTGACATGACGGAGGTTGAACCCACAGACGTTAAAGCGGAGGGCTCGCTTGAATCAAGCCTCCCCGAAATGATGGATTTTGATTTGGACATCCAGCCTGCGACTGACGGGAAACGTGAAGATAAAACAGCGAGTGATGAGCTCGGAGATGAGACCATGTCTTTGGATATTGAACCTTCCAGGTCGGGTCATGCGGATGAATCAGGCGAAATACCCGATGTCGGGCTGGAGTTTATGGGGCCTGGTCAACGGATAAGCACACGGGGCACGGACGTAGCACCGGATTCGCTCCATGTTGATAAGGCGCGCAGCTTGCTGGCTGAAGGCGCGCTGGATGAGGCCGAATCTTCATTCAAGGCCGCCATGGGTGCGGACAGCACACGGGGTGATGCCCTGATTGGTCTTGCGGATGTTGCATGGCACAGGGGAGATGCGATCAGGGCAACCGAATGTCTGGCAGAGGCGGAAGCACTGGTGGATGGCGGCAATTGTGACTGGTTTGAATCCATCAGGAGTAAGATGGAGAGTTCCAAATAATGATTGCCGTAACTATTCCGGAGCCCTTGCTTTTTACCCCCTGCTTGTGTTGCGCCGGAGGCTCGAATCCTCACATATAAGCACGTATGCTATGGGTTTCGTGCGCTCGTCGCCTTGCCGGAGTCGTTACCTTCACGCATGTGAACATTCATCCTTCAGGCCGATTGTTTTTCGGCCTTGGTTGTTTTACCTCAGCATTGCTTGCGCACGACATGGCCGTTGCCATACCGGGGATTATGTTGTGCGTTACCCTGCTACGCATCATCAACCAATCATGGATGCCGGTTTCCAGGGCCATTCGTCTGCTGCTCTGGTTGATACTGCCCATCTTCCTTTTACACCTGTTTTCGACTCCCGGCGCGCTGATATGGCCGGGGGGTATGTTGCCGTTCACATGGGAGGGCGCAGACAGAGCAACGTGGCTCAGCACACGCCTGTTGTTCCTCTTTTTTTCGGCCATGCTGCTTTCCCGGTCCCTGAGTCTGGAGGAATGGGAGGTACAGGTTTGTCATATTCCCGTGATGGGTCGCCGTTTGTATCCATATTTACAATTATTTCACCCCATGCGAGAGCAGGCTTCCATGCTGGTTCGGAAACATTGGCGCCAAGGCCGCTCGCGGGGAATGGCGTGGATGCCGGAAATGGTGGTCTGTTTGTTTGAAGATATATTGCGCTCAAGCCATGAGCAGGCGGAGGTCGTGTGGCAAGACTGGAGCGGCGAGCTGCCGTCATACGATTTAAGCCTGGACGGGCGGACGCTGCTTCTGATGTTGATTAGCATTAGTCTCCCGTTCGCGGCATGGATGGCGTGATGCAGCGTATCGTCATGACGCTGGAATTCGATGGCTATGGCCTGTGTGGTTGGCAACGCCAGGATAATGGTCCAACCGTGCAGGAGCATCTGGAGACGGCGCTGGCCCGTATCGAAGGGGCTCCCGTGTGTTGCCATGCGGCGGGACGGACGGATGCGGGCGTACACGCCGAGGCTATGCCAGTGCATGCGGACATCAGTGCGAAGCGTTTTTCCCATTCGCCGAAGGCTTATGTGCACGGCGTGAATCAGTATCTGCCCGGACAAATTCGAGTGCTGGGCGTGCGCGCGGTATGCGCGGGGTTTCATGCCCGTTTCGATTGCCGGGAGCGAGTATACCGCTATCAGATATGGAATAGAACGACGGCGCCCGCGATCCACCGCTGGCGGCACTGGTGGATGCCCCGACCACTGGATATTCCGATGATGCAACGGGCAGCCGTGTATTTAACGGGGCGGCATGATTTTAGCAGTTTTCGCGCCAGTGGTTGCCAGGCAGCCTCGCCAATCCGTGAGCTACGGGAGATTCGTATTGCGCGGCGAGGTACGTACATTGAGATGCATTTCCGCGCCGATGCTTTCCTTTACCACATGGTCCGCAATCTTGTTGGCAGTCTGGTGCAGGTGGGTATTGGAAAGTGGGAGCCGGATCGAATGGAAGCGGTACTGGCTGCCCGCGACAGAAAACAGGCCGCGGATACAGCGCCGGCGTACGGGCTGTATTTTACCCATGCCGTTTACGACGCATTTGATTCCGGTATCAGAGAGAGTACGGGTTAAAATTGCTTGAGTTCCATCCATTGCGCCGTATGATGCGGCGGTTCCTATGGCCGGTGTAGCTCAGCTGGTAGAGCAGCTGATTTGTAATCAGCAGGTCG
>CAZDWG010000047.1:0-8640 GCA_964509005.1 uncultured Zetaproteobacteria bacterium | reverse complement strand
TCATGACCATTTCTTCGCGGATGGGGTCAATCGCGGGGTTGGTCACTTGCGCGAATAACTGACGAAAATAGTTGTACAGCGGTTTGGCGCGATTGGAAAGTACGGCCAACGGACTGTCATTACCCATGGACCCGGTTGGCTCTTGTCCCGCAACGGCCATAGGCGTCATCAGGAATTTCAGGTCTTCTTGCGAATAGCCAAAGGCCTGTTGTCGATTCAGTAAGGTTTCATGATCCGGCGTCATCGCCGGCGTTTCTTCGGGCAGGGATTCAAGTTGAACCTGAATTTCAGACAGAATTTTTCTATAGGGCCTGGCGGCAGCCAGCTCTTCCTTGATTTCGGCATCATCAATAATGCGTCCGGCTTCCAGATCAATCAGCAGCATTTTCCCAGGCTGTAAACGCCATTTTCTGATAATATTTTCTTCCGGAATATCCAGCACGCCCATCTCGGATGCACCCACCACCAGATCGTCGTTGGTGACCAGATAACGGGCCGGCCGCAAGCCATTGCGGTCCAGGGTGGCGCCAATCTGTCGACCATCGGTAAAGGCGACCGCGGCCGGGCCATCCCACGGTTCAATCAGGGCCGCATTGTATTCGTAGAATGCTTTACGCTTTTCATCCATCAGGCTGTTGCCTGCCCAGGCTTCAGGAATTAGCAGCATGGCGGCATGCGCCAGCGAATACCCGCCCATCACCAGCAATTCAAGTGCGTTATCAAAGGATGCCGTATCGGACTGGCCTTCCGCGATGAGCGGCCAAAGCTTGTCCAGATCGTCTCCAAGCACCCTTGACTTCATGGAATGTCTACGGGCATTCATCCAGTTGATGTTGCCGCGCAGGGTGTTGATTTCACCGTTATGGGCAATCATACGGAAGGGATGCGCCAGTTCCCATGCCGGGAAGGTGTTGGTGGAAAAGCGTTGGTGTACCAACGCCAGGGCCGACATCAGGCGGCTATCCTGCAAATCCTCGTAATACGCACCCACCTGATGCGAAAGAAACATACCTTTATAGACAAGGGTACGGCTGGACATGGATGCGAAATAAAAACGTGCGGGGCCCGACTGGCCCAGAGCATCAATACGGTTTCGTGCGACCCGGCGAATAACATACAGTTTACGCTCAAACGCATCCTGATCGGCGCAGCCCTCTCCCTTGCCGATAAAAACCTGACGAATGACGGGCTCGCAGCAGGCGACACTTTCAGGGAGGTCGGCACGGGTCGCATGGGTCGGGACATCCCGCCATCCCAGGAAGATTTGGCCTTCTTCCGTAATAGCCTGCTCGGTGATATCCTGACAAGCGGTGCGATAGGCCTCATTTTGTGGTAAAAATACCATGCCTACGCCATATCCACCTTCCGCCGGGAGTTCAATGTGCAACTCAGGTGTGATCGCGCGGAAGAACGCATCCGGAATCTGAATCAGAATACCGGCGCCATCACCTTCCCTCGGGTCCGCGCCGGTAGCGCCCCGATGGGTGAGACGGAGCAGGATTTCCATCCCCTTTTCAATAATGTCATGGCTTTTCTTGTTTTTGATATTCGCGACAAAGCCAACGCCACACGCATCGTGCTCAAAAGCAGGGTCATAGAGACCTTGCCTGACAGGTGATACGGATTTTAGTGCTGACGATGGTTTCATGCGTCCTCCTCATTTGATACCGGTCCACATTGTTCAGTCATTCTACCGCGCCCGGGCTCCCACCCCACAAAATCCACTGCGCGTCTTTCATGGACATCCCGGCTGTTCCTTTGTTCGCGATCCTTGCGGCAATTCATGAATGGTTCAGCCTGGGTATGCGACAGCCGCCGGATGTGTCCATATCCAGGTGACATGGCGCACAAGGCAGCGCAATGTAGCACAAATCCCCTTCATTTCTCCACCCCGAAGGCAGGCTTATATTGAACAAATGAATTAAAGAGTGGCGACGCTTTTGCTGTTGCTATAGATTTCAAATGACAGGATTGATTGATGAAGCGCTTTTTTCGTATGCTCAATCGTGGGTATTGTTGTTTCTGGCAGCGGCTTTCCCCAAAGGTGCATATTTTACCCGAGGGGCCCCTGATTCTGGTGGGAAACCATCGCGCGGGCGTGGATCCGCTGTTGATACAGGCCGCGGTGAACCGCCCACTCTGTTTTTTAATGGACAGGGAATATTATCAGGCTATGTGGTATGCACGTTGGCTGTTCGATGCTAGCGGGGTTATCCCGGTCAAGCCGGGCGGTGCGAACCGTTATGCGCTGGCCAATGCTATTGAAACCATACAACAGGGGAATGCATTGTGCTTGTTCCCCGAAGGGGCGGCTAATCCCGATATACCCCTGGGGCGTGTCCTTCCCGGAGCGGTGGTTCTCGCCATGGAAACCGGCGCACCCATTTTGCCATTTCGCATTACCGGAACGTGGCCATTTGACCACGTTCATTTATGGCATTCATTTTTACGGCGGGGCAGGGGCTCCATTCATTTCAGGAAACCCATCGTGCTACCTGAAGGCATTGCGGGGAAAAATGTCATGCGCAAATGGACCGAGATCATGAGACAGGCATTGCTATAGCCTGGATTATTCCTTACCCATGCGCATGGTAAAATCCTCCGCAAAAACAGCGTTGGCCAGAGCATCCTCGTATTCAACCTGATCGCTCTCTACCAACTGCTGCAAGTGTTGATCAAACGTCTGGCTACCGTACAGACTTGAGCCTTCTTCCATGGCGCGCGGAATATCCCGCCATCGGTCCGGAGCAAGAATAAAGTGTTTGATAACGGAATTGCGAATCATAATTTCAAAGGCCACGATCCGGCCCTTGCCGGATTTAAGCGGCAGTAGTTTTTGCACGATAATGGCACGCAGGTTTTCAGCCAGACGTTCGCGGATGGCGCCCTGTTCATCCAGTCCGAAAGCGGACATGATACGCTGCATGGTGCCAATCGCCGTTGTGGCATGCACCGTGGCCATAACCAGATGCCCGGTTTCGGATGCCTGCAATGCGGATTGAATCACCGTACGGTCGCGTGCCTCGCCGACAACGATAATATCCGGCGTTTCTCGCAGGGCATCGTTCAGCCCTTGCGCATAACTCAGGACATCGCAACCAATCTCACGTTGGCAGACGGTGCCTTTCTTGTGCGTGCTGTAGCGATATTCAATGGGATCCTCAATGGTGACAATATGGGCTGATTGGTTACTGATAATGTAATCGGTCATGGCCGCTAGCGTCGTGGATTTTCCGGATCCTGTAGCACCTGCCATGAGAATCAGGCCATTGCGGTGAGCGGTAATTTCCCGAATGACCGGTGGCAGGCGCAATTCATCAAATGTCGGAATTTTTTGGGGGATAATACGGACTACGATGCCAAAATCGTTATGGGTGCGCATCACATGGATACGGAAATGGGCCACGTCTTTCAATGAATAGTTAAAATCCAGATGATAAATACGCTTGATATCCGGCTGTTCCGGTAGTTTTCTTGTCATATGATTGATCATATCAATCACCTGCTTGCACGACTGTGGTGGTACTTTGTCTGGAGAAACCGTGACAAGAGCGCCATGGATTCGCATGCGTATACGGTCTCCGGTCCGCACGATCAGGTCCGAAGCCTGACGTTGATGCGCCGCAAGCAGCAGGTCGTCAATCATGTTCCAGTTATCAGCCATGAATAGGAGCCTCTTGCAAAACTCGTGAGCGGCGATCGGCTTCCCCACTTTGGCCCATTTCCGAGCTGGAATTTCGCTCCATGGAACCACCATGCAACTCATTCCATCCCGAAAATGGACTCAAGGTGGGATTGCCGCTCATCCACCCAGAGTTTTGCAAGAGGCTCATAGTTCAGGCTATATTTTCAAGTTCGACGAATCCCCACCGAAACTGTCGGTGAGCTGGTCAAGACGGGAGCGATGATCATCGCCGTTGTCTTCCAGTTTAGCCATCTTCATTTGCAGGCGTAAATCATTCATTGCATCGGCATGGCGTAACGCCTCTTCCTCGGCGATACGGCCTGTTTTCCACAGTTCAAGAAGATGCTGGTCGAAGGTTTGCATACCATAGTTCTTCCCCTCCGCCATGGCTTCCTTGATCGCGGCGACTTTATTGTCCATGATAAGATCGCTGATACGGGGTGTGTTCATCATAATTTCAATAGACGGCGTACGCTGGCCATCCATCGTTCGCACCAGCCTTTGCGATAAAATGGCCCTGAGGTTTAGAGCCAGGTTCAAAACGACCTGATCATGCATTTCATGCGGGAAAAAATTGATAATTCGTTCCATGGCCTGATTGGAATTGTTGGCGTGCAGAGTGGACAGGCAGAGGTGACCTGTATCAGCAAATGCCAGGGCGTATTCCATCGTTTCCCGATCCCGTATTTCACCAATCATAATCACGTCCGGAGCCTGGCGTAACGTGTTCTTCAGCGCGACTCCGTAGTCCAGCGTATCGGTACCCACCTCGCGTTGCGTCATCACACACTTTTTGTGTTCATGCATAAATTCAATGGGGTCTTCAATGGAAATAATGTGACCTGCCTGGTTGCTGTTACGCCAGTCGATCATAGCTGCCAATGAGGTAGATTTACCACTGCCTGTCGCACCCACCATCACCACCAGACCATGTTTGGCCATTGAGATCGTCTTGAATACCTGCGGTAATTTCAGATCATCAATGGTGGGTATCTGCGTTTTAATCTGGCGCACGACCAGCCCTACACTGCCACGCTGACGAAACACATTGACCCGGAAGCGACCGATATCCGGGTAGCTAAGGGCCAGATTCATTTCGTAGGTCTCCGCGAAACCGGCGCGCTGTTTCTCGCTCATAGTCGCATTGGCAAGCTGTTCACATTGTACCGTACTAAGCGGCGGCTGTTTGGTGGGGTAAACGACACCATTAATGCGGAAGGAGGGAGGCATACCCGCTGTAATATAAATGTCGGAAGCATCTTTCTTGACCATCACCATCAGCAGTTGCCTGATGGTGAGTTTTTTCCCCTGATCGCTTGCGCTCATCAATCGCTCCTAACCTGGCCTGCATTATTCATTTCTGAATAATTTCTTGTTGTTGGCTTTTTCCAGCGCCGCTTGCAGGGTTATTTTTCGCGTCTTCACCAGTCGCAGCAGGTCGGCATCCAGTGTTTGCATACCTTCTCGTTGAGATGTCTGGATAGCCGAAACCATTTGTGGCACCTTGTTTTCCCGAATCAGATTGCGGATGGCAGGTGTGCCCAACATGATTTCGTGGGCGGCTACACGCCCGGCGCCATCCACGGTTTTAATCAAGGTCTGCGAGATGACGGCATTGAGCGATTCCGACAGCATGGAGCGTACCATTTCCTTCTCGGCGGCGGGGAATACATCGATCACACGGTCAATGGTCTTGGGGGCGGAAGACGTATGCAGGGTACCAAATACCATGTGACCGGTTTCCGCAGCTGTGAGTGCCAGACGGATCGTTTCGAGGTCGCGTAATTCGCCGACCATCACCACATCGGGATCCTCACGCAAAGCACTTCTGAGAGCTCTGGCGAACGAATGCGTATGAGGCCCTAACTCCCGTTGTGAAATAAGGCAGTTTTTGGAGCTATGAACGAATTCGATAGGATCCTCGATGGTAAGAATATGGCCTCGTTCCGTCTGATTACGGTAGTCTACCATGGCCGCCAGAGTCGTGGATTTTCCGGACCCGGTGGGCCCGGTTACCAGGCACAGACCACGCGGCGCCATGGCAATCCTTGAGAACACCTCGGGGCATTTGAGCTGTTCCAGCGTAAGCACATCGGTAGGGATGACACGGAATGCAGCACTCATACCACGATTCTGCCAGAATGCATTGACACGAAAACGAGCAATATCACCCAGTGCAAAGGAGAAATCCAGTTCGAGGTGTTCTTCAAATGCTTTACGTTGAGAGTCCGTCATGATGTCATAGACCATGGCCTGAACGTCACGCGCCGCCATGGGTGGCATTTTAATGCGGGTTATATCACCATGGATACGGATCATAGGAGGCTCGCCGGATGATACATGTAAATCCGATGCCTTGTTCTTGACGGTAAAGGCCAGTAATTCAGAAATATCCATGAATCCTCCCGCTTCCCTGAAACCGCTTATGTGGTAGCATAGGGGATAGACGGGCGACAGCGCAAGCGCGTAAACGGATAGCGCTGCCCTTTACCCACAAATCATGCCACAAGGATTTTCCTGCCTTCGTTGATCACAAAATCATGGAACGCCTGAGCCACGGCTGAAAATCGTTTGTCTTTACGGTACACGATACGCCAGTGGCGGATGATGGGAAAATCCTCTACATTCAGAATGGCCAGCCTTTTGAGCTCCAGTTCCATCTCCAGCGTATGCAACGACACTACGCCCAATCCCAGTCCCGCCTGTATCGCCTGCTTGATGGCTTCGGATGAGTTCATTTCCATGCCGCCTGGCCGCTCGATATCATGTTGCGCCAGGAACCGCTCGACGGCGGCACGGGTGCCCGAACCTCGTTCGCGCACGATAAACGAGTGGCGGGTCAGTTCCGCCAGCGGAATATGATCGCGTTTGGATAATGAATGCGCCGGAGGCGCAATGACCACCAGCGGGTTTTCCATGAACACCTCATAGTTGACGGCCATGCCAGCCGGTGGTTTGCCCATGATGACAATATCGGTCGCGTTATCTTCCAGTGCTTTCAGGAGTCCATCGCGGTTCGCCACATTAAGGCTGACCTGAACTGCGGGAAACCGTTCGCAGAATGTAGCGAGCAGGCGCGGGGTAAAGTAATTGGCCGTCGAGGCCATGGTTAGATGCAGGCGGCCGCGTTTGATACCCCTGAGTTCGTCCAGCACCTGACCTGCTTCCTCCAGTTGTTGATGAATGATGTGACTATAATGGAGTAACTCTCTTCCCGCTTCAGTGATGCGCGTTTCTTTGCCGCTGCGCTCAAACAGGGCCAGACCCGCCTGTTCCTCCAACTGTTTGATTTGCATGGACACGGCAGGCTGGGTGAGGAACAATGCCTTGGCGGCCCGGGTGTAATTCCTGTGTTTAGCGACCATCTCGAAGATTCGTAGTTGTTTCAGTGTCAGATGCATGTCGCACTCCTATAAGATAAACTTATGGGAATAATCATAACCTTTTATTTTACATGATGGAAGTACAGTGCCAGCATTCCCGTTATCGCGAGAGAGGCGTACGTTCCTGCTCTCGTGGAGGGAGCCATCGACGGCTTGCCTCAAAATCAAATCTTAGAAAGGGGAAAAGAACATGGCATTAGACCAATCCAATCGTTATTCCGATCTGGGCCTCAAGGAAGAGGATCTGATCGCAGGCGACAAGCATCTGCTGTCGGCTTACCGCTTGTTACCACAGCCGGGTCTTGGCTTTCTGGCAACCGCTGCTCACGTGGCAGCCGAATCTTCCACCGGCACCAATGTGGAAGTTTCCACCACTGATGATTTCACCCGTGGCGTCGATGCGCTGGTGTATGAGATCGACGAGAATGCCTTTGGCGACCAGGGCGGTCTGATCAAGATTGCCTATCCGGTTGAGCTGTTCGACCGCAACCTGATCGACGGCAAGCACGGCATCGCCCACATGACGTCGATGATTGTCGGCAACAATCAGGGTATGGGCGACATCATCGGCCTGCGCCTGCTGGACTTTATGGTGCCGGAATGCATGGTGCGCAACTTCGATGGACCGGCCACCAACATCTCCAGTATGTGGAAAACACTGGGCCGCCCGGAAGTGGATGGCGGTTATATCGCCGGCACCATCATCAAGCCGAAACTGGGCCTGCGCCCGGAGCCGTTCGCCAAGGCATGCTATGACTTCTGGTTGGGCGGTACTTTCATCAAGAACGATGAGCCTCAGGCTAACCAGCCGTTCTGCCCAACCAGGGAAGTGATGCCGCTGGTAGCGCAAGCCATGGATCGTGCGCAGCAGGAGACGGGCGAGGTGAGATTCTTTTCTGCCAACATCACGGCTGACGATCCGGAAGAGATGAAGGTGCGTGGTAACTTTATCCTTGAAACATTCGCTAAATATAACAGCGAAACACATCTGGCATTCCTGGTGGACGGTTTCGTGGCTGGCCCTGTTGGTATCACGACGTGCCGCCGTGTTTTCCCAGACACCTTCTTGCATTATCACCGCGCCGGACACGGTATGGCGACCTCCGAGGTCAACCCGCGCGGTTATACGATGCTGGCACATATGAAGATGGCCCGTCTGATGGGTTCTTCCGGCATTCATACCGGCACCATGGGCTACGGCAAAATGGAAGGCGGCGCGGATGATCGCGTGCTGGCCTACATGCTGGAGCGCGACGAATGCATGGGTACTTACTTCAACCAGAAGTGGTATGGCATGAAGGCGACCACGCCAATCATCTCCGGTGGTATGAACGCGCTGCGTCTGGTCGGCTTCTTTGAGAATTTGGGCCATGCCAACGTGATCAATACCTGCGGCGGCGGCGCTTTCGGCCATATCGACAGCCCGGCTGCCGGTGGCAGGTCGCTGGATCAGGCTTATCAATGCTGGACCGAGGGTGCGGACCCGATCGAGTTCGCCAAGACCCACAAGGAGTTCGCACGCGCATTCGAGTCCTTCCCGCAGGATGCCGACAAAATTTACCCCGGCTGGCG
>CAZDWG010000046.1:0-8666 GCA_964509005.1 uncultured Zetaproteobacteria bacterium | reverse complement strand
TGCGAACAAAGGAACAAGCAAGGGCATGGCAGAATTTATGAATAGTTCAGGCTAGTCAGCGGATATAATGTGCCCGCGACGAATGCGGAACAGCTCGAAATCCTTGCGCCCAACACCATCCTCGTCAAAGCGAACATGCCCGGTTAATCCGGGGAAGCCGGATTTATCATGAAGCCCGACCAGTAAATTGTAACCTGAAAGTCCCAGACGACTGGTCAGCAGGGTTGCGATCAGGGTCGAATCGTAAGCCAGACCCACAAGTGTTCCCGGTTTTCCCACACCCCAGATGTCGCGCCATTTTAGCATAAATCGTTGTGAATCCGGCGATGTGCCGTTGGGAAAGGCCACACCGGAGAATTGCGCCAGCCCGAGGTAGCGGCCCCTGTCCGACAACAGCTTTCCATCCCTCCAGCGACCACTGCCGTACAGGTCAACGCCATTGACACCCACATAGGCCAACTGTCCCGCCAACAGGGCAACCTGTTTCCCCGGCAAGGCCAGATAGACAGCATCGAAATTCACCGGCATACGGATTTCCATATCCGGTTCAACGGATAAAGCCAACCCCTCGTCCAGTTCGGCCAACAATTCTTCATTGTCGGTACGCATCCGCATGGCGCGCAACTCCGACCGAAAATCAACACCTTTGTCCGGCAACGCGAAACGATCAATCACTTCACCACCCAAAGCTTCGAATGCCTGGATAAAAGCGTTGGCCTCACCTGTGGAGGAAGCATTGTCGGCATCAATCACAATCATGCGACGTTCCCCTTGCCGCCATGCGTAGGCCGCCATGAATCGTGCCTGCATAGCCAGCGCCAGCGTATGCACAAACAGCACGGGAGAGCGTGACGCCAGTGGTGAGCGGTTGGTCCAACTGAGCACTGGAATATTATCGAGGAGACGGGGGATCAGTGCTGCCGTACAATCACCCAGCAGCGGCCCGAGAACTATATCCACGCCATCCTTCGTCAATCGCTGATACGCACTGATACACTGATCGGGATCACCCTTGGTATCAGCGATATCCAACGTCACCCCCCCACTATCCTGCAATGAATCCAGCGCCAGACGCATACCACGCAGCGCCTGGTTACCGAAACGCGCATATTTACCGGTCAGGGGAAGCAAGACGCCAATATTCACCTGATGCGTGGCGCCTGCTGCCCATGAGGCGACAAGGGATGCCTCATGCGTGTGCGGAAAATCCTCCTCCAGCCATGTGGACAGAGTTTGTACGGCAGCCATATCACCCATCATCAGGTGCGCTCGCGCCACATCCAGATAGAAGGCCTCGCCCACTGTATCGCGTAGCCGACCTGCACGGCGCAAGCGGCCAATGATGGATATGGAAGCACGCGCCGCCGCTTCCCGCAACCATCTGTCGCGCCGTTCCCCTGTCGCATAAATGGGAGAATGGGCAGCCTCAAGAAACCACTGCACCGCATCCCAGTCGGGGCTGCGCCGGGCAGCAGCGGCTCCCAGCCCCGCGGCGCGGTTGGCAATCTCCAGCGTTAATTGAGAATGCATCAGTGCCGCGGCGGTATGCACCAGCACCATGGCATCATCCTGATGCTCTTCCGCCCACTGCGCTATCCACACATGCAAATAGGGAATCAAGGCATCATCAGGATAAGTAGACAGTAACTTTTCAGCCTCGGTCATGGCCCGCCCGTCATCCGTGAGCAACAGCAGTTGTGCCCGTCGGAACTGCGCTTCTTCATTCAGGGGCGGCGTCGCCATAGCCAGATGTTCGAGACCAGCCAGGGCATCCCGGACGTCTCCCTGCTCAAGCGCAAGATTCATCAAGGTCTGAACAGGCGCCGATATTTTTGGCACTGGCGCCAGTTGCGCGACCGGAGGTTTGCTACTCACCGTTGCCTGGGGTTTTTTAGCGCCACAACCCGCGACCAGTATCAGCACAAAACAAAACATGACCGTTGCGGCCATGCGGCAAGCGGGATAACGTGTCATCAACATGGACTCGCAGCCTAATGACAAGCAGGCCCCCGGCCAACTGTTCGTTGTCGCCACGCCCATTGGCAATCTGGCGGACATCACCTATCGGGCGGTGGAAACCCTGAAAAACGTAGATATGATTGCCGCCGAGGACACACGCACCAGCCGCCGCCTGTGCGAACGGTACGCTGTCAGTACGCCGATGATCGCCTGCCATGAGCACAATGAAATGGCTGTGGGCCGTACATTGCTGGAGCGCCTGCGGGCAGGAGAAAATATCGCGCTGATCTCGGATGCGGGTACGCCGCTCATCAGCGACCCTGGCTTCAAACTGGTGCGCGAACTCCGCGGCCACGGTATTCGCATCACGCCCATTCCGGGTCCGTGTAGCCCCATTGCCGCCCTTTCAGCCTGCGGCCTGCCCACGGATCGATTCGTTTTTTCAGGTTTCTTGTCACGCTCCGGCAAATCGCGGCGGCAGCGCCTCGACGAAATCGCCAACGGTGAAATAACCCACATTATTCTTGAGTCACCCAAACGTTTGTTACATACACTGGATGACCTGATCGAACGTTGCGGTGCCAAGCGGCAGGTATGCGTGGCGCGCGAAATTACCAAACTGTATGAAACCTTTGTGCATGGAACCCTGGATGAAGTAAGGAATCGCATGGGTGAAACGTCTGTTCGTGGTGAGATTGTCATCATTATTGGCCCCAACGAGCATAAGGCTGCCGTCAGCGACGCGGAAATCATGTTGCTGTTAAAACAAATGGACACGGAAACCATGCCTCCATCCGCCCGCGCCAAACAACTCGCAAAAACACTGCGCATACCCCGCTCACGGGCCTATGCCTTACTGATGCAGGACAAGGCAGGCAACGCATGAGCACCCAAAAAGGCCGTGATGCGGAGGAGAAAGCCTCCCGTTATCTGCGCTGGCGCGGTTACCATGTACTCGACCGCAATGCCCGTGCGGGCCGTGGCGAACTGGATATTGTCGTACGCAAAGCCGATGTGCTCGCTTTCGTGGAAGTAAAACGACGTCCGAACCGGGAGGATGGCCTGCTGGCGGTACACGCGGATAAACAAACGCGGCTGCGCTCGGCAGCTACGGCATGGCTCGCCCGACACCCCGGACTTGCACAATTGCAATGTCGTTTCGATCTAATTATTCTCACGCCCGGAAGATGGTCTCCGCAAATCGAACATTTGCGGGACGTATTCCGCTAATTCGGACAGGATGTAGCCCATGGACAAGACTCACGATCAAATCATTCAGCAGGCCTTCGCGGAAGGCCTCCGCTTGCGACAGCAATGCGCCGAATCGCTCTCCGAACCTTTGCGGAAGGCGGCCACGCTGATGCTGGGCTGTCTGAAGCAGGGAGGGAAAATACTGGCATGCGGTAATGGCGGCTCGGCTGCGGATGCACAGCATTTTGCCGGAGAACTGGTCAACCGTTTTGAAACGGATCGTCCGGGGCTGGCGTCTATTGCCTTAACATCCAATGCTTCCGTCATGACAAGTATCGCCAACGATAGCTCCTTTGACCAGGTGTTTGCCCGCCAGATTCAGGCGCTCGGAAAACAAGAGGATATATTGCTCGTTATTTCTACCAGTGGTCATTCGGCCAATGTGATTGCGGCAGTAGAGGCTGCTGGAAAACATCATATGACTGTCATTGCTCTGACCGGAAACGATGGCGGTCATCTGGGTCGCCATCACGGTGTATCGGTACTCCTGAATATTCCGCACAACGCCACGCCACGTATTCAGGAAATGCATATTACCTGCCTGCATATTCTATGTAGCCTGATTGACGACACCTTAAAAAACAGGGAAACATCATGAGCCTGAAACCACTTTCTTTCAGTAAAGTAAAGACTGTCCCGCTGGCCAAACGAAAAACGGATGCGGATAGCGCGGATTTTGGCGCACCGTACCGACCAAACGGTAGCTTTTCGGATTTTTTATGTACGCTTCCCGGTATCGGTGCGGCGCGCGACCTGATGGAATTGCGCGATACTATCGTATCCGCCCACCGGCGAAAAAAGAGTATTGTCCTGGGTTGCGGCGGGCACGTGATGGATTCGGGGCTGAGCCCGCTGCTTGTCCGTTTATTGGAACAGCGGATTCTTTCCGGCCTTGTGATGACGGGTGCGGCCCTGTTACAGGATGTAGAAATTGCGCTGTCCGGGCATACGTTGCGATCCTACGATAGAGACATTGTGGATGGCAGCTATCGCGTTACGGAAGAAACAGGGCGATTGATCAATGAGGCAATCAATTTTGGCGCTATCGAGGGATGGGGTATTGGCAAAAGTGTGGGGGAAAAACTCACGGATGCCGAGCCGGAACACCTCGACCATAGTATTCTGGCCACGGCATCGCGTTATGGCATCCCCGTCAGCGTACACCCGGCTATTGGCGCCGATGCGTTCAACCTGCATCCGGCAGCGCATGGAGAGTCTCTGGGTGCTACAGGGTTCACCGATTTTCGTTTGCTGGCGGCCATGATGGCCGGGGCCAGTGACGGTATTATCATCAATGCCGCATCCAGCGTTATTTTACCACGGGTATTCATGCAAGCCGTGGATGCGGCGCGAAATCTCGGAAAAAAGATCGAAAACCTGACCTGCGTCATCATTGACCCATCGGCCAATGCCGCTGCCGTAGCGGATGTTACAGGCCACCTTTCCCAACAGGGAGGACGCGGTATCTGCTTGCCGGGACCGGATGAACTGCTGTTGCCGCTGTTGTTCGCCGCGGTTCTGGATGTGCTGGGGGATCAATATTGATGAACCGCCCTGTTTTATACAGTATGCTTTTGCTCATCGCCTGCGGCCTCTCCGGTTGTTTCGTTACGGCCCTGGTCAGTGGCGGCACGGCAGTAGGTAGCGCTATCAACGACAAACGCCCGCTCGGGGAACACTTCGATGATGCCGTCATATCCTCCAAAATTGATGCGCGTTTGATCGCGGAGAAAGACTTGCCGTCGCGCTGGGTCGATGTCGAAGTCATTGGTGGCAGGGTTTTGCTCACGGGCTATTTACCTCGACAGGAACAGATTGATCGCACGGTTTACATCTGCCGCCATATTAGCGGCGTGCGCTCGGTTCGTTCGGTAATCAAGCTGGGATCCCCACCTGTAAGACAGTTACTCTCGGACACATGGATTACGACCAAAGTGAAGCGGGCACTGTTTAAAGACAAGGAGGTATCGGGTTTTACTATCCATGTCGAAACCGTGGATGGAAAGGTATATCTGCAAGGTATCGTAGGTAACGGCCTGCAACGTCAGCGCGCCGACACCTTGGCCAAATCCGTCAGGGGTGTGACCAGCGTTGTTAACCTGTTGCACATAAAACACTGATGCGGGAAAACACCTGCATGCTGCCGCATGAGGTACAAAAGAAACTTGAAGAATGGCGTATGCGGGGCAAACGCATTGTCTTCACCAACGGCTGTTTTGATTTGCTGCATCCGGGTCATATTGATTACCTTGAACAAGCCGGTATCCATGGCGATGTATTGATTGTCGGCCTGAATGACGACGATTCCGTCCGCCGCCTCAAGGGGGCTTCCCGTCCCATCAACCCTTTAGCCGACCGCGCCCGCATGCTAGCCGCGCTCAGGTCCGTGGATATGGTCATTCCCTTCCCGGAAGATACGCCGCTGAAACTGATCAAATCATTGATGCCGAATGTCCTGATCAAGGGTGGCGACTACCAGGCAAACGACATTGTCGGCGCAAAAGAAGTGCGCGCCCATGGTGGTGTGGTCGTGGTCATGCCATTTATGGAAGGGTATTCCACTTCCTTGCTCATTGAGCGCATCAAAACGTTACGTTGAAATCATCCCTGCACATTGTTGCTGATGCTCATATCTGGGGTGTGGCGTCCGCGTTTTCATCGTTGCCAGACATGGATGTGAATCTGCGTATCCTTGAACACAAGGACATTTGCCGCGAGGCGTTAAAGGATGCTGACGTTCTGCTGACACGCTCATCCACCCTGGTCAATGCCGATCTGCTGGAAGGAACGCATGTCCGGTTCGTGGCTACGGCCACCATCGGCGATGACCATTTCGACAAGACCTGGCTGGCGGACCACGGCATTGCTTTTGCCAATGCCGCCGGGAGCTCCACCGGTTCGGTCATCGAATACATGACAACCGTATTGCTGAGTCTGCATGCCCGTGGCTTGACCGCCATTCCCCGCACAACCATCGGCATTATCGGTGCTGGCCGCATCGGCAGTGCGCTGGCGAAGATTTGCGAGGCCATGGGAATGCAGGTGCTTATCAATGACCCGCCGCGGGCGCGTAGCGAAGGAAATGCCGGTTTTTGTTCCCTGGATGAAGTGTTACAGCGAGCCGATGTATTAACGTTGCATACGCCGTTGCTCCGGGACGGAGAAGATTGCACGGTCCATTTGCTGGATGCGGCACGGCTATCCTGTTTCCGGGGCGAGGGCGTCATCAATGCCGGACGCGGCGCCTGCGTGGACAATGCGGCGCTGGCGGACTGGCTGGATGGCGATACAGGGCGGTTTGCCGTACTGGATTGCTGGGAACATGAACCCACGCCCATGCATCGACTGTTGACGCATCCACAACTGGCTATCAGTACACCCCACATCGCCGGACACTCGCTTGATGGCAAGGCGGCCAACACACAATATGCCTATCATGCTCTGTGCCGCTGGCTGAGGATTAAGCCTGAATGGAATATACAAGATGAGCTACCGTTGCCTGATAAACCCGTTGAGCTCGGCTGCACGGGGAAGCTGTGGCACGATCTGTCCATCGCGGCAACCCGGCTATATCCCATAGGCGCTGACCATGAAGCCATGCGCGCATGGGGAAATTTATCTGTTTCTGAACTTGCAAATGCTTTTACCCGTTATCGTCGCCATTACCCGGTACGTCGGGCGTGGGAGCATAGCCCTGTCCATTTTGCCGGTCGCCATCGGGCTGCCAGCCAACCGCTCAGAGAACTGGCGCAAGCGCTGGGTATGAAAATCGTATAACGTTCGCGTATGGCTGTTTCCGGGGATAATTTGGTGTGGATGGACCTTGAGATGACCGGACTTGATCCGGAGGTCGATACCATCCTGGAAATTGCCACCATTGTTACGGACAAAGACCTCAACATTCTCGCCGAGGGACCAAACCTGGCTATTCATCACGACAAACAGGTGCTGGACAATATGAACGGATGGTGCAAAAAACAGCACGCCGCATCAGGACTCTCTGGTCGGGTGCTGGCTTCAAGGATTGCGCTGGCGCAGGCCGAAACCGAAACCCTGGCCTTTATCCGACCATACGCCTCTGTGCGCACCGTTCCCCTGTGCGGCAATTCCATCCATCAGGATCGGCGTTTTCTGGTGCGCTATATGCCGCAACTGGAAGCATACCTGCATTATCGCATAGTGGATGTCAGCACCATCAAGGAGCTGACAAAGCGCTGGTATCCTGGAATCAAACCCTCCGTCAAACAAGGATTGCACCTGGCGATGGATGACGTGCGGGAATCAATCGCCGAACTGCGTTACTACCGGGAACAGATATTCAAGCGAGCCTGATGACAGTACGAATTTTCACCCCAGGGCGTTCACCTTGGCGGCCATAATGAAATCATTTTCGTGCAAGCCCCCGATCTTGTGCGTATAAAATACAACCGTGCAGTAACCCCAGCTATAGGTCAGTTCCGGATGATGGCCTTCCGCATCTGAAATATTTCCCACCTTAACGGCAAAGGCCTGAGCCTGTAAAAAGTCAGGGAACTTGAAGGTTCGTGATAATCGCGTGCCAGCATGATTCAACTCCCATGCAGGCACAGCGGATAGTATGGCGCGCGCGGCTTCCGCTGTCATTGGCGGCACGCCGCCCCGACAGGGGATACAATTTTTATCTTTCAAGCTCATTATCAACTCCTGGCATTGGCCTCTCCCGGCCCGAATCACTCACTTTCATAAGTCAGACAGGCTCTGGTTCCAGTATAGCATTTCGTATTGAATGTAACCATCTTATATAAAACCTGACCAACTGTGCATGACAGGTAACGACTCAGGAGCCTCGGATTTTGTTCCCTGGCAAGGTTAGTATTGTTCTATTCAGGTGGGCGGGAAGCTGGGGTCCGTTCCACATCAGGATTCCCTGTGGCGAATGTTCGCTGACATCGGATGTCATTCTGGACACCATGGCCCATGAGTTGTCCGCCATCCCGATCCATCTTGATATCCGCGGCTGGCTTTCCGAATGGTGGCGACCGCTGTCCAAAGGCGGATGGCATGCGCCGATTGTGCTGGTGGACGGACAGGTCGTTTCCCAGGGCTCGGCTTTGAACCGTGGCGTACTTAGCCAGAGCGTTATCGAAGCGCATGCAGCGCGGTTTCCGCTGCGTGGTAACGTCCTGTTTGGCAAACACGGTTGTCCACATTGTGAACGGGCTCGCAAATACCTGGACCAGACTTCTATCGCTTACGATTACCGCGATGTCATCCAACAACCCGTCGCTTTGTATGAGATGCTGGCCCGCGTAAAACCCATTGTAGGGCGCGCGACACCGATTACCGTACCGCAAATCTGGCTCAACGATGCATACGTTGGCAATGCCGATGCCCTGGCCGAAATTCTGGGGCACAAGGTTAAACCTAGATCCTGCAAGTGTTCGCACACACATAGCGCAACCCCTTGATTTATCTAG
>CAZDWG010000045.1:0-8703 GCA_964509005.1 uncultured Zetaproteobacteria bacterium | reverse complement strand
ACCGAATACGGTTGCCCCATCCATGGCACATCCTCGGAACAGATGCCCCCGCCATTGCCCATATTGGAACCGCCATATATTTCCGCATCCGTATTCATGATTTCCCGATAGAATCCGCTGTCGGGAACGCCCAGCCGGTAATCATAGCGTGGCACAGGCGTCAAGTTCAGAATCACGCAAACCGCTCCCCCGTTTTTATCGCGTCGGATATAGCTGAGCGTGGACTGCGGGGCATCATTGCAATCAATCCACTGAAACCCGTGCGACTCGAAATCAACCTCATGCAATGCCGGCACATCCCGAGACAGGTGGTTTAAGTCGCGTACCAGGCATTGCAGACCACGGTGCGGCATGAAACTGGCCTGATCCCAGTCCATACTGACGGCATCTTTCCATTCATCCCACTGACCGAATTCCAGGCCCATGAACATCAGCGTCTTGCCCGGATGGGTGTACATATAACCGTACAAAGCACGCAGATTAGCGAACTTTTGCCAATCGTCGCCAGGCATTTTCTGCGGCATACTGCCCTTGCCATGCACCACCTCATCGTGTGAAAAGGGGAGAATAAAATTTTCGGTATAAGCGTAAATCTGCGAGAAGGTCATCTCGCCATGGTGGTAGCTGCGATGCACCGGATCCTCTTCCATATAAGCAAGCGTGTCGTTCATCCAACCCATATTCCATTTCATGGTGAAGCCGAGGCCACCCAGCCATGTCGGGCGGCTGACCATGGGAAAAGAGGTGGATTCCTCCGCCATGGTTACCGCACCGGGAAAGCGTTCATGCACCAGATGATTAAACTGTTTGAGAAACTCGATGGCCTCCAGATTTTCGCGACCACCATACTTATTCGGTATCCACTCACCCTCATTGCGCGAATAATCCAGGTACAGCATAGAAGCCACCGCATCAACGCGCAGACCGTCGATATGGTATTCATCGAGCCAGAACAGGGCGGAGGCAATCAGGAAATTACGCACCTCATTGCGTCCGAAGTTAAAGATATAAGTGCCCCAATCCTTGTGTTCCCCGAGACGCGGGTCCGCATGCTCATACAGCGGTGTACCATCGAAGCGTGCCAGGCCATGCGAATCTTTGGGAAAATGCGCCGGTACCCAATCAAGAAACACACCCATACCATGCGTATGGCAGTGGTCCACGAAATAGCGGAAATCATCGGGGGTGCCGAAACGGCTGGTCGGCGCGAAATAGCCGACCGTCTGATAACCCCATGAGCCGTCAAACGGATGTTCGGTAATGGGCATCAATTCGATGTGTGTGTATCCCATCCATGTGCAGTATTCAACGAGTTGTCGCGCCAGATCACGATAGTTCAAATACGCATCGTCAGCCTTGCGCCATGAACCCAAATGCACCTCATAGATGTTAACGGGCTTGTCCATCGGCGGCCCATAAGCCCGGCGCGCATCCATCCACCCCGTATCGGCCCACTGATACTGTTCGGGATTATGCACGACGCAGGCCGTGGCCGGACGCACCTCCATCTGCTGCGCATATGGATCCACCTTTAGCAGAATATCACCGGACTGGGCGCGAATCTCGAACTTGTACAATTCACTTTCACATAGACCCGGGACAAATAATTCCCACACCCCGGAAGAACCGCGCACGCGCAGTGGATGCTCTCGACCGTCCCAATGGTTAAAATTACCGACTACGGAGACACGGCTGGCATTGGGTGCCCACACGGCGAAAGACACGCCGGGCACACCACCATGCTCGCGCACATGTGCTCCGAGCAAACGGTACTTCTCAAAATGCTGGCCTTCGCCGATCAAATGCAAATCCATATCACCCAGTACCGGCGAAAAGCAGTACGGATCGTCCATGTCCCAGCGATGGCCTTCATGGTCCTCCAGCCGCAGACGATAGGTATCCTCAAAATCCATTCCGGCAAGATGGCCTTCAAACATTCCATCCTGATGGAGGCGCTTCATGGGCACAGCTTTACCTTTCCGTGGTAATACCCATGCTTTTTTGGCACGCGGGAAAAAGGCACGGATCACCACCCCACCCTTTTCAGCTTCGTGTCGGCCAAGATATGTAAACGGGTCGTGGCTCCTCGCTTCGACAATACGGTACATCTGTTCCTTATGATTCATGGTTCCGATATCCTTAGGTAATGACTGTCGGGCGATTACGCCCCGTTAATTTTTGCAAATGTGAAATCTCATTGGCTACGACAATCATATCGGCCAACGCATCCTGCGCATCCGCATCATGCCTTGACGCATCCGCTTCATAGGATTCAAGATAAAGGCGAATGGTCGCACCACTGGTACCCGTACCGGACAAACGAAAAATGATGCGTGAACCATCTTCGAACAGCACACGCACACCCTGATTACGGCTCATACTGCCATCCACCGGATCAGTATAGGCAAAATCATCGCAGGTGGAAACAACGCGCCCGGCCAGCGTTTGCCCTGGCAAGTCATTGAACTGATCGCGCACATGTTGCAGCACTGCCCCGGCAGCCACCGTATCCACACCTTCATAATCATGGCGCGAATAATAGTTGCGGCCGAACTTGCGCCAGTGCCCGCGTACCATCGCTTCCACGGAGGTTTTCCGAACCGCCAGAATATTCAGCCAGAAAAGAACCGCCCACAAGCCATCCTTTTCGCGCACATGATTCGAGCCGGTGCCGAAGGATTCCTCGCCACACAGGGTCACTTTTCCCGCATCCATCAAATTGCCAAAGAATTTCCATCCGGTTGGTGTTTCGTAGCATGCGAGGTTCATCGCCGCCGCCACACGGTCCGCAGCCGCCGAGGTCGGCATGGAGCGCGCGACACCAGCGAGACCACCTTGATAAGCGGGCGCACAATCGGCGTTGGCGACCAGGATTGCCAGTGAATCGCTGGGTGTTACAAAGAAGTGCCGACCAAGAATCATATTGCGATCACCATCGCCATCCGATGCGGCACCAAAATCCGGGGCATCATCCGCGTAAAGCGTATCCACCAGTTCATGTGCATAGGTCAAATTCGGATCAGGATGGCCGCCACCAAAATCCTCTTTCGGCACGCCGTTCTTTACCGTTCCACGAGATGCGCCCAATATACCCTCAAGGATCTCAACTGCGTAAGGGCCCGTCACCGCATGCATGGCGTCGAACGCCATGCGAAACCCACTGGCCAACAAACTCCGAATGGCGCCAAAATCAAACAGTGATTGCATCAGCACCGCATAATCGGCAACCGGGTCGATGACTTCGACCTGCATATCACCAAGTTCTACGGAGGCAAGCGTATCCAGCGACACATCATCGGCCGCAAGAATTTTATATTCGGAGATTTTCATGCTATGCGCAAAAATGGCCTCGGTTACACCTTCCGGTGCCGGACCACCATTGCCAATATTGTATTTGATACCAAAATCCTCGTCCGGGCCGGCCGGATTGTGGCTAGCTGACAGGATCAGGCCACCGAATGCCTGATATTTGCGAATCAGATGTGAAGCTGCCGGTGTAGATAAAATACCGCCCTGTCCGACCAGCGCCCGGCCAAAGCCATTGGCCGCCGCCATTTTCAGAATAAGCTGGATGGCATATCGGTTGTAGAAGCGCCCATCACCACCCACCACCAGTGTTTGCCCGGAAAAATTGCCAATCGAATCGAAAGTGGACTGGACAAAATTTTCCAGGTAATGCGGCTGACGGAACACGTTGACCTTTTTACGCAAACCCGAAGTGCCGGGTTTCTGATCATCAAAAGGCCGGGTCGCGACAATGCTGACTGACATGATACCCCCCTCCCTCCTCCACCCGGAAGTGTTGCAAGTGGCTCCAAAGTGAATGCAAGCTATCATCCGAACCATGTAAAACAACGGGTGGTTATCCCAAGGCCATCTTGCTAGCATGTCAGCGCTCATTTTGAACCCCAAACCAGGAGGGAGACGATCATGTCGGAAATCATCATGCAACGCCATATCAGTAAGCTGACCAGCGAAACACTGGCTATTGTCCTGGCCGGGGGCAGAGGATCGAGGCTCAAGGCGCTGACGGACTGGCGCGCCAAGCCTGCCGTTCCCTTCGGCGGCAAGTTCCGCATTATTGATTTTCCGCTGTCCAACTGCATCAACTCCGGCATCCGGCATATTGCCGTAGCCACCCAGTACAAATCGCATTCCCTGCAACGACACCTGCAGCGCGGCTGGGGCTTCCTGTCCGGGCAGTTCGGCGAATTTATTGAAGCTATCCCAGCACAGCAACGGCAGGGAGAAGGCTGGTATGCCGGAACCGCCGATGCGATTTATCAAAACCTCGACATTATACGCCATTACAATCCGGAATATGTGCTGGTGCTGGCTGGCGATCATATCTACAAAATGGATTACGGCAAAATGGTTGCGGCGCATGTGGCGAACGGCGCCGATATCACCGTCGGTTGTATTCCGGTACCGCTTGAGGAAGCCAAAGCGTTTGGCGTAATGGGCATCAACGGTGAGGGGCGCATTGTCGAATTTACCGAGAAACCCGACGACCCCGAACCCATGCCCGGCGATGCCGGAAAATCGCTGGCTTCCATGGGCATTTATGTCTTTTCAGCCGAGTATTTACGCAATCACCTGATACAGGACGCGAAAGACGAAACATCCAGTCATGATTTCGGTAAGGATATCATTCCCTCCGCCATTAAAAATGCCAACGTATTCTCGTTCCGCTTCATGAATGCCAATACCGGCACACCCGGCTACTGGCGTGATGTCGGCACTATCGATGCCTACTGGGAAGCCAATGTGGACCTGGCCAATATCAATCCGGAACTGGATCTGTATGACAAAAACTGGCCCGTCTGGACGTATCAGGAACAACTGCCGCCCGCCAAGTTTGCTTTTGACGACGAGGACCGGCGCGGCATGGCCGTGGACACCATGCTCTCCGGCGGCTGTCTGATTACCGGCTCCACCGTGCGTCACTCCGTCTTGTTCTCCAATGTGCGCATTCATTCGTTCTCGGAAGTGGAAGACAGCGTGGTGTTACCCGATGTGGAAATACGCCGCGGTTGCCGCATCAAACGCTGCGTCATTGATAAGGGCGCGCGCATTCCCGAAGGCACCGTCATTGGCGAGGATGCGGCCGAAGATGCCAAACGCTTCTACGTCAGCGAGAATGGTATCGTACTGATCACGCCGGAAATGCTTGGGCAGAAGCTGCACGCGGCTTAACGAAATCGTATGAAGAAACAAACCGCACACAAGCTTTCCGTCGTTTTTTGCTGGCACATGCATCAACCGTTCTATCGGGATGCGGAATCCGGTCGCTACGCCCTGCCATGGGTCTATCTGCATGCCATGAAGGATTATACCGATATGGCGGCCATCCTGGAGCAAGTGCCCGGCGCTCGTGCCGTGGTTAATTTCGTACCCTCGCTGACCGTGCAGATCCAGGACTATGCGCACCGTATCCATGCATGGCTAAATCATGATGGCGAACTCCCTGATCCCTTACTCTCGGCATTGGCGCACCGGAAGGGATGCTTTAGCCAGCAGCAGCGCAACTGGTTACTGGACGTCTGCTTCCGGCTGAATCATGAGCGCAACCTGCATCGCTATCCGGCCTACAGCCGTTTATGGCGTCTGGCGGAGCAATGCCAAAGTCATGAATACATGGATTATCTTGGTGACAATTATTTTACCGACCTGGTCACCTGGTATCATCTGGCATGGCTGGGGGAGACCGTACGTGGTACGCATTTCGTAGCCCGCCGCCTGATTGATAAGGCAAGTAACTTTAGTGGTCAGGATCGTCGCGATCTCATCGCGCTAATCGCCAGCCTGCTCACTGATATTCCGTCGCTCTACCGTAAACTGGCTGAAGACGGCAAGATCGAGATTTCGACCACGCCTTATGCGCATCCGATTATTCCGCTTCAGCTTGATTTCAAGACCGCGCTGGAAACAGTGCCGGATGCCGAAATTCCCGAGCGGCCATATCCGGGCGGAGCCCGGCGGGCTCAGGATCATATCGACCGGGGCAAGCGCTTGCATGCCGAAACGTTCGGCCATCCGGCGAGAGGATGTTGGCCTGCCGAGGGAGCCATATCCCAAAAGACCGTGGAAATGCTGGGCAGATCCGGGTTTGACTGGTGCGCCACCGGTGAAGGTGTATTGCATCATTCTCTCGGCTACAATCTGCGCGAACATCAGGACGGCAAGGAACTCTATCATCCATGGCGTGTGGGGTGCCATGGAAGCATCGCCTGCTTTTTTCGCGATGATCATTTGTCTGATTTGATTGGTTTTGAATATCAAAGTTGGGATACCGCCGATGCCGTAGCCAATTTCATGCATGAACTGGCTGGTATCAAACACCGCACACAGGGCGAGACGGCACCGATCGTATCCATTATTATGGATGGCGAGAATGCATGGGAACATTTTTACGAAAATGGACTACCCTTCCTGACGGCTCTATATCAGGCCATTTCGGAGCACGATGAATTTGAATTAACCACATTTTCAGATTATCTGGCACGGCATCCCCGGCAAGCGACACTGAAGAACGTAACCGCCGGCTCCTGGGTGTATGGTAATCTCTCCACATGGATTGGCGATACGGCCAAGACGCACGGCTGGGAATTGCTGATTGAGGCCAAACAGGCCTTTGACGAGGTCCAGTCGGCGAATACATTGACGCTTGAACAGTTTGCCGCCGCCGAGGAACAATTGCGCATATGCGAGGGCTCGGACTGGTGCTGGTGGTTCGGCGACTACAATCCGGGGGCGACCGTACGTGATTTTGACCGCCTTTACCGCAGGCACCTGAGTAAATTATATCAATTACTCGGAAAAGCCGTCCCTGCAAGTCTGGATGTTCCAATTTCCGAGGGTAGCGGCGAAGCTGAAGGCGGCGGCACCATGCGCCGCGGCAATTGAGTCGCCTCCCCATAAATCGCACCTCAAAGGACACAAACTGACGCAATGAACACATGGATTGACCGGCGCCGCGCCGGAGTGTTGCTGCACATCGCCTCATTGCCGGGACCGCAGGCTTGCGGGGTTCTGGGTGAGGAGGCCCGCGACTTCGTCGATGCATTGTGCGAAGGCGGTTTCTCGGTCTGGCAGTTTCTGCCGCTTGGACCCACGCATGGACACGGTTCCCCTTATGAATCACTCTCTTCATTTGCCGGTAATCCCGATTTCATTGATTTGCGCCAATGCGTATCCCGTGAATGGATTGATGCATCCGACCTGCACGCCATACATGATGCGCCCGGTGCCAAGACTACCCGAACCAAGGCAGCCAACGGATTTTGGCGCGAAGCGGAAAAAAATAACGATCTGGCCGCATCCGTTCAACATTTTCAGATGGAGAATGCTGCATGGCTTGATGATTTTTCCCTGTTTATGGCATTGAAGGAAACTCACCATGGGCAGGCATGGTGGCAATGGCCGAAGCCCCTCCGTCAACATGCGCCAGAAGCATTGGCGAGCGCCAGGTATCTCCATACAGATGCCATTCGTCAGGTCATATTTGAACAATATCTGTTTGCCCTGCAATGGAATGCGCTCAAGAAGTATGCTGACATGCACGGTGTTATACTGTTTGGAGATCTGCCTATTTACGCGGCGCATGACTCCGCCGATGTGTGGGCTAACCAACGGATGTTTACCCTCAATGAGAACGGTCTGTGCTCCGAGGTGGCTGGCGTACCTCCGGATTATTTTTCCCGGACCGGCCAGCGATGGGGCAATCCCCTGTACCATTGGCAAGAATTGGAAACGAATCATTTCACCTGGTGGGTGAAACGAATCCGGGCACAGTTGGCGCGCATGCATCTCTTGCGCATTGATCATTTTCGCGGACTGGAAGCCTACTGGGCCATTCCCGGCGAAAGCGAGGACGGAACAGTCGGCGAATGGCGTAAAGCTCCCGGCGCGGCCTTGCTGGAAGCCGTCAGCACGGAATTGGGGCATCTGCCGTTGGTAGCCGAGGATTTGGGTCTTATTACACCGGAAGTGACGAGGTTACTGGAACAGTTTGACCTGCCCGGCATGAAGGTGTTGCAGTTCGCCTTCGACGGCATGCCGGACAATCCTTATCTGCCCGAAAATTTCGGTCCGAACAGCGTTATTTATACCGGCACGCACGATAACGATACAACATTGGGATGGTTCGAAGTGCTTTCCCCGGAAGAAAAGGGACGCCTTGCTTCCTATGTCGGTGACGGTGATATGCCCTGGCCGCTCATCCGGCTGGCCATTGAATCCCGGGCGCAGCTAACCATTGTTCCCATGCAGGATCTGTTGTCGCTGGGTAACGAAGCACGGTTTAATACGCCAGGGACCGTTGAAGGAAACTGGCAATGGCGCATGGGAACCGGGGAAGCAACGGCACCCATATGGGCGCACGCGCGCGAACTGAATGAGTGTAGCGGACGGATTACCGAATGGGCGTAATCACCATCTTGCCATCATAACTCACATAAATTCGGTAGCGCTGACCATTCGGACAGGTTGCCGTAATCGTCCTGTTGCCAGCACTGTCGCGGGTTTCCCTTATGTTGGAGACCGTCATGCCGCCGCAAGGATGGCCACGTAACACAATCGCCGTAGCGATATCCTTGGCATTATGCACGGCAAACGCCGATGCGGGTAGTACAAAGCTCAGGGTTACGACCGCGACGAGCATCAGTGTTTTCATGCCTTCACCTCCTGTACTAAGGATCTGTA